>NZ_JAJKFQ010000001.1:1500000-1735781 GCF_020966635.1 Stieleria sp. JC731
TTTCTTGCCAACCCTCGGTTCACATGATGAACCGAAGCGAGTTGCCAATAGCCACGCGTCAGTTCCACCGGTCGTTTTGCTGGTCGGTAACCCCAACGTCGGCAAGACTTCATTATTCAATGCCCTTGCCGGCATGCGGGCCAAGGTTGCCAACTATCCGGGAATCACGGTCGACCTGCGAAAAGCGTCTCTGAACGTTTCTGCAGTCGATTCGGACTCGCGATGCCAAGCGTCACAAACCGTCGAACTGGTCGACCTGCCCGGTTTGTACAGCATGCAAACGGCCAGTCCCGAAGAGGATGTAGCGGCGCGCAGTATCCGCGGCGAACTGACGGGGCGATTGCACGAAAAGCCCAATGCCGTTGTCGTTGTTGTCGATGCGACCAACCTTTCACGCACGTTGGTGCTTGCCAGCGAGATTCTGGAGCTTAACCTGCCGACGATCGTTGCGGTCAATTTGGTGGACTCGGCAGAAGCCGCCGGAACTGAAATCGATTTTGAATCGCTAAGCCAGCGGCTCGAATGTCCTGTCGTCGGGGTCAGTGCTCGCAAAGGTCGCGGACTTGGGGCACTTCGCGAAGCGATTTATGAGCTAACCAAACCGGCGGAAAAGAACCTTCCGATCGCCCGTGGATCCTGCGTCGCGGGTTGTAAAGGCTGCGCCTTCGCGGCTCGCTTTGATTGGGCCGATCAGATTGCTGGTCAGTCAGTCCGGGAAGGAAACAAAGGCCAGTCACAACTGGATTGGTTGGATCGTTGGTTGACTTCGCCGAACGTTGGACTGCTGGCTCTAGTGTCAGTCATGTTGGGCGTGTTCTTCCTGATCTTTTCATTGGCGGACATGCCGATGGGAGCGATCGAATCCGGTTTTGGCCTGATCGGCGATTGGCTTGGTGAAGTGCTGCCCAGTGAGACCGTTTCGTCATGGGCGTATTACCCACTAGTGGTGCTCAGTTCGCTGGCTGTATTTGGGCTGGCATATTGGTTGAATGAGACCAAATGGAATCGAGTGACTGCAACGATTGCGGGCGTGACATCGATCGTTGTCGCGATGCTTCCGCTCGAGGATTTTCGTAGTCTGGTCATCGATGGCGTCGTTGGCGGAACCGCCGGTGTGGTCGTCTTCTTGCCTCAGATTTGCATCCTGTTTTTCGTGATCACGTTGCTGGAGGATTCCGGGTACATGGCCCGAGGGGCGTTCGTGATGGAAAGGATCATGCGCCGTGTGGGGCTACCTGGAAAGGCTTTTGTCCCGATGCTTTCGGCGCATGCGTGTGCGATTCCCGGGATCATGGCTGCGCGAACGATTGAAAATTGGCGTGACCGGTTGGTGACGATTCTGGTGCTACCGCTATTAACCTGCTCTGCCCGTTTGCCGGTCTATGTGATGGTAACGGCGCTTTTGTTTGGTGACGATCCGCTGAAAGCCTCGCTGTTGTTTGCTGCGGCATACCTGTTGGGGATCATCGCGGCTCTATCATCGGCATTTCTGCTGAAGAAAACATTGGTTCCTGGTGAAGCGGCACCACTCGTCTTGGAATTGCCAAGCTATCGTCTTCCGAGTTTTCGAAATGCCGTTTTGACCACCCTGGACCGTGCTGTCGTCTTCTTACGTCAGGCAGGGACAATCATTCTGTTGATCTCTGTCGTTCTTTGGGCGCTCGCGACGTATCCAAAGTTGCCAGCAGATCAAATGCCAAGCGACGAACTGGATCAAGCCGCCGCTCAATTGGAATACTCGATCGCAGGACGTGTTGGCAAAGTCATCGAACCGGTGTTTGCACCACTAGGATTCGATTGGAAGATTGATGTCGGTATTGTCACCTCGTTCGCGGCACGCGAAGTCGTCGTGTCAACTTTATCGATCGTCTATGGCTTAGGTGAAGAAGGTGCCGAAGACGAAGACGCTGGTCTCATCGAAACGTTGCGGCGTCAGAAAAATGCCGATGGAAGTCCTGTGTTTTCAAGCGCGACCAGTATTAGCCTGTTGGTCTTCTTCGTGCTCGCGATGCAGTGTTTGCCAACACAGGTGGTAACCAAACGCGAGACCGGCAGTTGGAAGTGGGCCGCGATTCAGTTTGGATTTATGACGCTGCTCGCTTATGGCGGCGCTTTGATCGCTTACCAAACGCTATCAGCCTACGGCTATTGATGCGGACTGTGGCTTTTATCGGCCGCGTTTCAATTCCAGATCAACTGGCAGCCGCCGATCTAGTCCGCCGATCTAGTCCGCCGATCTAGTCCGCCGATCTAGTCCGCCGATCTAGTCCGCCGATCTAGTCCGCCGATCTAGTCCGCCGATCTAGTCCGCCGATCTAGTCCGCCAGGTTCGTCGCGATTTCGGTGGCTTCGTCGATGGCTGCGAGGAAGGCGTCAAGTACTTTGGGGTCAAAGTGTTTGCCGCGTTCGCTTTTCATGATGTCGACGCACTTTTCGATCGGCATCGCATCTTTGTAGCAACGTTTACTGCTGAGCGCATCGAAGACATCGGCGACTGCCGTGATACGGCCTACCAAGGGAATCTCGTCACCGACAAGGCCATCGGGATAGCCAGAACCGTCCCAGCGTTCGTGATGAGAACGGGCAATCACGGCGGCAATCCGAAGAACCGGTGATCGGGTCGAACTTCCGTGTTGGCGCAGAAGGTTGCGCCCGTAGTCGACGGGCTGCGCTTTAAGAATCCGTTCGCCGAATTCGCAGTGACGCTTCATCAACTCGAATTCTTCTTCGGTGAGTTTGCCGGGTTTCAACAAGATCGAATCGGCAATCCCGATCTTACCTGCGTCATGCAAGATCGCAGCAAGTTCGATCAATTTGGAATCTGACTCAGCACAACCTAATTGTCGTGCCAGCAAGCCGGCATATCGCCCGACACGAATGACGTGATTGCCGGTTTCTTTGTCTCGATATTCGGCAGCACAAGCGAGGACCTGAATGACTTCTTCGCGAGACTGGACGAGGTCCATGGTCCGCTGCGCTACTTCGGCTTCCAATCGTTTGGAGTAGGCCACCATTTGGTCATGATGTTCTTTCACCACCAACGCGTTTCGTACCCGAGGCAGTAGCTCGGTCGGTTTAACCGGTTTGTGCAGAAAGTCGGTGGCACCCAGCTCTAACGCTTCGATCTTGGTTTCTTCTTCGGTCGAAGCCGTCACGATTAGCACTGGCAAATGCGAGATCGCTTTGTCTGCACGAACCTGAGCCAAAATTTCCAGGCCCGAAACGTGCGGCATCATCACATCCAAGATCAAGATGTCGGGCGATTGCTGATGGATCAGATCAATCGCTTCGCGTGAATCGACGGTGGTGATGAAATCGTTGTAGCCAGCACCTTTGAGAAACTTCTGAATCAGTTTGATGTTGATCGGTTCATCGTCGACGATCATAACTCGCCCAGGCTTCGTGTCCGGCGACGGACGGCTCACACTGCTTACACCGGTAGCGGGTCCGCTAAAAGCGGCTGCCGGGGTAATGGGAGAAGATTGAAGGCTAGACGTGTTCATCCGAAGAATCTGAATTCGAAACGCTGATCCCAGTGAAAACTTAGGGACAAAAAAATCTAAGTCATCACTTGGCAAATGCAGTGATTTGGCCGGTTCTGGACAACGCAACTGCCGTTGAGCGAAAACAGTCGGCGAAAAATCGTCATGATTGGCGCGACGCAATATTGCCGATAATGCTGCTGCCGCCCCGTTGGGGGTTGGTGTTTCACTGCAATGATGGTGTGCCTACCAGAGATCGAAAAATCGCTGTTGAAGTTGTCGAGCGAAGCTTTGTTGATCGAGTCCGAGAGATATCGATCCACGCAATCCGCTACGCAGATCGATCGATACGGCAGAGGGGATTGAAATGACCGCTTCGAAATGCGGTTCGACAAGTCGGTTTCGGTCTCGTGGTGAATCTGCATCGGGGACAATTCGAACCATCATCGGGCCGCTATTGATAGACAGTAGCTCTGGAAACTGGCAGTGTTCCGTCGCGCGAGGGTTAATTCTCTGGAGGATTCCCTCGGCGGTCGGGTGCCCTGCAACGCGATAGCGGATCGTCTGTCCCAACTTGGCTTGCAAGGATTCGACATGGGTGTGTGCGATTAACGCACGTAGCTCTTTATGACCGTCTTGGCTGACGATCATTAACTCGTCACCTTGGCGAACATAGGTGCCGGCCTTTTCGGAAAGCTTTCGCGCGACCACAACGCCACGATGACGGGCGCGAACTTCCAACGCGTCAAGCTGTTGTTGCGTTGCCTTTAGTCGTTCACGCAACGCTTCGCATCGCGCCGATTTGGCTTGCGAAGCCGCATGCGAACCTTGCAATAAAAGCCGGCGTGTTTCCAAGTCGGACTGATCGATTTCGATACGAAGTTGGTCGGCTTGGATTCCTAACGACGGGTTGCGAAGCGTCATCAAAATGTCACCCGCATTGACGACCTTTCCCGGTTGGGCATGGATCGTATCGATGAAGCCATCGACTTCCGCCCGAACGGTGTCTTCACCGGCGTATTGAACGATGGCGGGTGATTTAATTGACATGGGCGATCGACCAATCAACAGCACCAAGGTCGTCGCGATCAGACAACCGCCAATGATGACGCTTGCACGTCTTTGGTCACGCACCGGACGCCGTCGAAAGGTATTCCAACCGCGAATCGACGGACGGATGATCCAAGCGACGATACCCAAGCATGTCAGTATCAATCCGGCACCATGAAATAGTTTCGCTGCGGTGACAAGCAAAATAGTGCAGATCAGGTACTTCCAACTACATGCCGCGAAACCGTAGACCGTCAAAAGGAGTCGTTGCGAGGCGGTATGGGAATCCTGGTCGATCGTATCCCCAAACAAAAATCGCCTTGTCAGTTGCCCGATCCGTTTCTGTGAATCGCCAAGCAAATCGGTCCAACCCAGTAGATCTGTCAACGCATAGTAGCCATCAAAACGCATCAGCGGGTTGGCGTTGAAAAGCAATGTCATTGCCCCAGCCGAAATGACAACACACGAGCACACGTACTGAATCAATGCTTGATCGGTATAGAAAGCCAAGCAAACAGCCAGCGACGCGATCAAAAGCTCGGTGTAAATACCGGCCAAGGCAACGTGCACCCGTTGTAGGCGAGAACGGAATCTCCAAACCGACGAGACATCAACAAATGGTAATGGCGCAAACAAAATCAGCAGGATTCCCAAATGACCAACTCGTCCGCCATATCGCTTGCAAACGATCGCATGACTCAGTTCATGGACAACTTTTAGGACGACGGTGGTCGCGGCAATCAACATGACAGTCGAACCACTGATGCGAAACTGATCGAACGCACCGAGCGTATCCCAATAAAGCAATCCCATGCCAAAGACGACGAGCATCCACAGGCAGGAAAGGAATGTCATTGCAGGTGAAAAACACCAGCCAATCCAGCGGTTCAGTTGTGTCGCGATTGAATCAAGCGAGACAAGATTGAACTTGACTGACAGCGGGTTGCTTCGTTCCTTGATCGATTTGATTTGGCGTTTCTTTCGCGATTCGACAAATCGTTTCGAGGATTTGGAGCTAGCCGTATGGGCGAGATCGTTTTCGATCAGCCAGCGACAAAGTTCAGTCGCATCACTGAATCGCAGCGAATGTTCCGGGTAAAGGACTGTCAGTTCCGCGTAGCATTCTGAAAGTGTTTTGCGGCCGTCCAGCAGTCGGGCGAACGCAAATTCGGTTTTACCGAGTCGATAAAACTTGTCGGCCAATAGGTCTTCGACAATGACACAGACCCCCGTCGCGCTCTGTTCGACTTTGGTTGATAGATCCGACCGCAGTTGAACGACAGAGGTTGATTCGTCGCTGCCGAAATGATCGTGCGGAGCCGGTTCGCCATCGCGCGAAATTGATGAATGGGCTGATTGTATTTGCATCGGATCGGTCACCTAGTGGGTCACCACAATCGCTGTGAGACAGCTTCATAGGGACCATGGAATAAGACCCAACCCAGTGGGCGTTTTCCACAATCGATCCGGACTCGACCAGACATTCCTGGTCGAACCGCAATGTCGGTTTCAGGAATATCACATTCACCAACAAAGACATTCTGTCCGTCGCGAATTTCGCTGCGTGGACTGATCGATTGGATTGGGTTTTCCCATCGTTGGTTGGGAAGTGCATCCAATCGGATTTCCGCATTCATGCCGATGACGATGTTACGAACATCTTCTTCGTCAATCGAAAACTCCATCGTCATTCTGTCTAACGGAGCGATCTCGAACAGTGTCTCGCCGGTTTTCACCGGAACGCCTTGGCTGCGTTGATGGTCGCCAGCGATGACGATTCCATCAATCGGGCTGCGGATCTGAAGTTCATGCAACTGATGTTGTAGCAACTCGATTTCGAGCTTCGCCTTTTGCATGTCCAATTCGGAGATACGTTGCTTCGCAAAGTCATGTGCCACTTGGGCAGCATCTTTCGTTTTTTGAGCCTTCTGGTAATCCGCTTGAAGAGATTCCAAACGCCAGTTCAGTTGACGATCTTCAAGCACTGCCAATGTCTGGCCAACCTTGACTGTGTCACCCGGGTTGACTTCGCATTTCAGAAGCGTCGCATCGAAGGGAATCGCGACAAACCGTTTTTGCTCAGGTTCGACAACGCCATCGCAGGTTTCCCGGTATGGAACCGGAACGAACATCGCGGCGACTATCAAAGCCATAATGCCGACCGCGATAATGGTTTGTCGTTCTCGAAGTTTTGATGCGAAAAGATCAAAGCGTACCCGGCGATGTTTTCGAGTCACCGCATCCAGTACGGTGCACAACATGGGTGCGGCCGCATTAACAAAGCGGCTTGCGAAGTCAGCTTGTTCCGAACTGTTGCAAGTAGCGACAACGACCGCATTGGCAGGTTCAGTTTCTTTCGCAATGGGGATCGCGATGACGGAATGATTCGTCTGCCGAGACAGTGATTCTAAAGATCCGTTGTCAGTTGGTCGACTTGCGTTGTGGACTGTCGAATGGCCGAGCAAAAGGGTTTCATCAAACGCGTTTCGGATGAGGTCCGCGTTCTGGCCGGATTGATCGAGTTGGCTGGTGTCATTGGCTGCTAACAGTTCACAACCGGTAGTTTCGGATTTGCGATACCCAAGAAATATCTGTGGCAAATCCAGGTGACGGGAAAGCTCGCTGACGATCACTTGGGCTGCGGATGATAGCGAAGATTCTTGCAATGCTTTGGAGGCGAGTTCATTGATCGCGGCTGCCGCCTCGGCGATTTGTTTTTCGCCCTCGGCTTCCGCTTTTAACCGCTGTTGACCGATACGGATGGCGACGGCTTGGACAGCGAGTTTCCGCTGTTCTGGTCGTTCGCAAGCTTTGCTGATCAGGCCGAGGACGGGGCTATATGAATCGCCCGGGACAATGGGGATGGCGAAAAAATCCAAGTGATGTGAAAGCTCGCGTCGCTGGCGCGGGTTCCCATCGGATGCAGATTGTCGGCAAGCAACCAGCAACTGCTGTCCAAGTCGATTCGATGAAACGATTTCGCGAGTCCTGGAACCTGACAACGAAGCAATGGTCGAGACGGTGGCCGGGGCGTTATCGTTGCGAGGTTGATAAACCAACGCCAGTTCTGCCGTGATTTGATGATCCGACAGCAGATCGGCAAGATCCGATGCCCACGTAGGGACAGGGCATTCCGTCGGCAGATCTTCTTCAGTCCTTGAAGGGATCAATGGCACAACGCTAGGTGATGTGCTCGACGGATCGGTGCCGGTTCCTAAGCCCACGATGAATCAGTCCTTGAGCTTGATGGTGCAACGTTCGCCGCTGCGGAATCGTCCGTTGCCATTATCAATAAGAACCTGGACGAGAATGGTACCGCTTTCGGCGTTAATCACCGGCGAGATAAAGTGAACGGTTCCTTGGATCTGAGAATTGGAATCGTTGAATCGAATTCGCACGGGCTGATGGGTCGATAGCGTTGATACTTGGGAAGGCATCAAAGCAAAGTTGGCCAGCAGACGATCGATTTGAACCAGCGTGATGATTTGAGGCTGGTTTGGCGCGACGAATTCGCCCAGTTCGCGATGGACTTCGGTAACGACGCCATCACATGGGGCATGAAGGGTTCGGCGGGCCAGTTGTGAAACCAACCGTTCGTGTTCAAGTCGACGTGTTTCGAGTTCTTCTTTGATGGACGTTTGGTTCGCGACGGCAACTTTGTACTCGTTCTCCGCTCGCGATACTTCGGCGACTCGAGCGTGCCCGGTGCTTTGCAGATCACGGATCTTCTTTAGTCTCAATTGCGTCAATTCGACTTCCGCATCTGTCGCCTGTTTTCGCCCGGTCACCGACATCTGCTGCTTGGCGATTGCCAGCTGTGCCTCATGCATATCGCTGCGTAGACGCATGATTGGGTCACCTTGGCGAACCTGATCACCCAGGTTAACAAGCATTTCGTCGATCACGCCGGTTTCGTCTGATGCGACTTCGATGATGCGAAACGGTTCGGCATAGCCTTCGATTTCCGTCGCCAATACCGATTTTGAAAGCAGACCCATCGCTAGGATGCCCACGACGCGCAACATTTGCGTCAGTCGCGAATCCGGTATCAGGCGTGATACGAGCGAGGCGGGGCGGTATCGCGAGATGGACATACGGGGCCTGGATAACTGTAAAACCTAGTTGCGGGAGGCTTCGCTACGCAGGTCAATCGAAACTGCCTAGCAATATCAGCCAAAAGATAGGTTACAGATGTCTTCCCAAACCCAAAAAACGACCGGAGTGCGACACGGTTATGGGGCAATAGGAGATTGAATTTCAAGAAGAGTTCCGGTCGCGCGTTTCATTCGGATTGTGCTGAGCACATAATCGACCTGGGCATCGGCAAGAGCGACTTCTTCATTGAGCAGCCGATCTTGGGCGTCTAATAAGTCTTCCAACATCGCGTTGGACGAATAGCCTTCGCCCGGTAGTTCACGCCAACGGTTGGCAACAAAGTCCACATACTGGCCGGCGGATTGCATCGCCACATAGCGGGCTGTCAATTCGCGATAGCTAGTGTCGACTTCACGAACCGCCGCGGCAACTTCGCTTTCGAGTTTGGCGATCGTTTCATTCAGGCGATTGGAAAGCTGACGAATCTGAGCGTGTCGTCGGCGAATGTCCGCACAAGCAGCCCTCCGTCCGACGGGGACTTCAAAATTTAGTCCCGCCGCGTAGCTAGGTTCACCACGACTGAACTGATCGATCCATGAGTTGCTGATGTCATAGCGGCCACGGAGGCCACTTAGGTAGGTTTCGAGGACCAAGTCCAAAGCCGGCAGAAGATCGTTGCGAGCGATATTTAGTCGCACGCGGGCGCTGTCAAGTTCATAGCCGAGTTCGACGATTTCGTTGCGGCTTTGCAGTGCCGTGACAATCGCGTCTTCCATCTGAACTGGGACTCGCGAAGCCGACGGTGGTATGGTCGGAATGATTTCGATCGAGCGATCGGCGGTCAAAAGCGGCGAATTGACGAGAGCTCGCAATCGATCCTCGGCATTTCGAATTGACGACGCAGCGCGAGACAGTTCTGCGGTTCTCGATGCGACGGCGGACTCAGCACGCTTGATTTGGCTAGCCATCGAATCGAGATCTTGTCGTTCGATCAACCATTCTTGAATCGACGAGGCTTGCTGCAAATGCCGGATACGCAGCAACATCGAAACCCGCTGAAAATACAGGCCCCACATCGCCTCCTGAATCGTTAGCAGGTGATCCTGAATCCCGATGGTGGTCTGTTGTTTGGCGACCTGTGTATCCAGATTTGCCAACACAATTAGACTGCGATTGACCGTGGTTCCGGCACCTTTAAGCAGCGGCTGATTGAAGCTGAGCGTGAGCCGCGAATTGCCTTGTTGCTGTGGCGTGAAGAACTGTGAATTGCTGTCTTGCAGGCCAAAGCGTTGTCCCAGTTCGAACTGGCCACCGTTGATCGTCTTGCGGCGAAAACCGCCGTTGATTCGAAAGTCTTCTTCACGCAATCGACCAACGCCTGAGCCCGCGTCCAGTGTGCTGCCGGTCGGCACGCTGGTTCGCACGAACCTACTTTCGACAAAGGTTGTCGGATCAAACTCCGAAGCCGCTCGTGTGATTCCCGTATTGGCGATGCAAATGTTTTCGCGCAGCGCCGCGATGTGATAGCTGTGCTGCAACGCTTCAAGGATCAATGCGTCGCCATCGACCCGGACTGAATTATGTGAAAGATGCAGCGGGATTGTCGCGACCGACTGCCACCAAGGCTCGAAGTCGTTCGGAATACCCAGCGGTTGCTGTCGCTTCGCCAGGAAACGTTGCACTGCCGACGTATCGACTCGCAATGAAGACGATGGGGCGACCGAGCTTTCTTGATTGATGACAGTTGCGGATTCGTCCTCGAGATCGGACTCGCGAATCAGCTTGATAAAATCGTTTTCCGTTTCCTCGGAGGAAACGTTATCGAGTTCCGGCACAGATGAGATCCAAGATGGTAGATCCCGTTTGGTCTGCGCATGCGACGTCGATACAAACGATAGGACGCTTATCACTAGCGAAATCGTTAGAGGGTATCGGACGTGCAATTTTTCAATCCGTGATTCAAAACACTGAAGCCGAAGACACCACGCTGCGGAGTCTCCATCGGGTTCATCGGCGAAGTGTAAGCGTCGGCGATCGAAAATAATGTTCATCAATCGCAGTGATCGGTTGACGACAGTGCGCCTTCGTTGGAGTTCATAGGCATCAACCAAACCGATTGATCAATACAACTGGACCGATCGATTTGGACCGGACCATGTGACTGCCCTTGGAGGGTAATTGTGCTCGAATTTGACCTAAGTTTCATCAATCCCTGCACCTGATGCTTTGGCCGATAACGCACGATATGTCCTGGTTCCCAAAACAAATGAGTCGAGCGCTAAATGCGAACCCGCTGGATGCCACTGCGCTATCCCCCCGGTTGATGTTTAGTGCGACCCCGCTTGCACCAGTGGCTGTGGAGGACCCTTCCGCGGGTGTCGAAGTAGTTGTCGAACAGTCGTCGATGATTGATGAGGCACCAAACGACAACACCGTGCAGCCGACGCAACAAACACAATCGCAGCAACAACAAGCTCGGCTGGAACTCGTTTTTGTGGACTCTTCGGTCGAGGACTATCAGTCGCTTATTGATGAGATCGCTGGATCGGATACCCAGTCTGAGTTGCAGATCTATTTGATTGACGGAACCAAGGATGGCATTGAGCAAATCAGTGAAATCCTAGAAGGCTACCAAGACGTCGACGCACTGCACCTGCTTTCGCACGGTAACGATGGAACATTGAAACTAGGCAGTTCCGTCTTGGATGAATACAGTTTGGCTGGTTATGCAGGCGAATTGGCCAAGTGGCAATCGTCGCTTAGCGAGCAAGCTGACTTGATGATTTATGGCTGTGAGCTTGCCGAGACCGGATCGGGGCAAACGTTGCTTGCAGCGATATCGGAATTGACTGGCGCTGATATCGCCGCGTCGTCTGACGACACTGGGCATTCCTCACTGGGGGGTGACTGGGATCTGGAATTCGTTATCGGGCAAACGGAGACATCCAACCTTGCACAGCAGATAGGCAACCCGAGTTGGGTGGGGCTGCTAACGACACCTGAATTGACACCGACAGGTGAACTTCGCGTTAACGATGTCCCCGCACAAGATCAGGAGTTGCAGTCCGCGCATCAGTCAGTCGCCGTGGACGGGAACGGAAATTCCGTTGTTGTGTATGTGGATCATCAATCGTCGTACGACGGTTCCGACATTTTCTTTCTGCGTTTCGATTCCGACGGCAATCGGATTGGGACTCCGACAAGAGTGTCCGTCAATGATGCAGGCGACCAAAGTGATCCGGTGGTCGCGATGGACAGTTCCGGTCGGTTCGCGATTGCCTGGGTTGCTGACGATGCCAATGGCACAGGCATTTTCGTCCGACGATTTGATCAGAACGGGACGGCGATCGATGGCAACGACATTTTAGTCAACACGTTGCAAGAAACAGGCGACCAATCGGGCGTCAGTATTACCTGCAATGACAATGACCAAATCGTGATCGCTTGGGAAAGCGATGGGGCCAGTGAAGGCATCTTTGCTCGGACATTTGATTTCACCTCGACGCCCGCATTAAGCCAGCTGGCCACAACACTGATCACGGTTGATACCGAAGCCTCCGCAACCGGTGTCGCTGTCGATATCAATCAGACCGGACGCTATGCGATTGGCTGGAATGATTCGACCGACCTGTGGGGCATCCGCTATGACTACGGATCGTCCACTCCCGTCAATGCAAAACGAGATCTCGGCTCAGGTTTCGGAACCCGACGTGACATTGTTGTCGGGATGCAATTCAATGATGACTATGTCGTTGCCTATCGTTCCGAAGCACTTTTGTTTCAGGGAGTCTGGTTCAAGATCGTTGAGGACGGAGGGTCAATTTCGGCGGCGACTCGTGTGACGACCAGCAGCAGCGCCGACTTTCCAACCATCGATGTTGCCGAAAATGATCGTTTCGTGATCGCGTATTCAAAACCCGATGCCGACGAAACGGGGATCTACTATCAAGCATTTGATGCATCGGGATCCAAAATCGGTTCGGAAATCGCCGTCAATCAATCGACCAACGGGACTCAAGAGTTAGCCTCGATCGCGGTTCACGATGTCAACAATCTTGTCGTCGCGTGGAGTGGTGAAGGCGAGCAAGTATCGAACGTTGACACACAAGGCGTTTTCTTTCGCCAGTTCGGCCGGAGCAATGCCGTTCCCGTTGCCGATCCAAATGCGGGAGCCCCGTACACGATTGTCGAAGGCGATTCATTGACGCTGGACGGCACCGATTCATCGGATGGCGATGGAGATACGCTTTCCTTCGCTTGGGACTTGGATAACGACGGCATCTATGGTGAGGCTGGTGAGCCAACCACTGCCAGTGCGACCATATCATGGGCGACGCTGCAAAGCTTTGGAATCGATGATGACGGTTCTTACACCATCGGACTACAAGTGGACGATGGTTTCGGAGGCGTTAGCACACAGACAACGACGCTGACCGTTCAGAACAAAGCACCGACCGTCACCGCAAGTGGCCCGTCTAGCATTTTGGTCGGTAACACGTACACCTTGACACTGTCAGCGACAGATCCCGGCAACGATTCGATTACATCGTGGCGAGTCGATTGGGGTGATGGGACAACGAACCTTTACCTCGGTGCGTCGACAACGGTGACTCATACCTACAACGTGCTAGGGCTGACGCACAATATCCTCGTTAGCGCGACCGACGAAGACGGTGTTTGGCATCAAGGTGATGTCTTCATCGGGAGCGAAGAATCAGATGAGATCGCACGCTACGATTTTCAGACCGGTGGGTTCGAGGTCGATTTTGGCAGTTCTGTCTCGATCGAAAAAGCGACCGACTTCGTTATCGGTCGTGACGGATTGTTGTACGTAACCGGATTGGGAACCGATAATGTCCAGCGATTCAATCCCGATACCGGTGCATGGATCGACGAATTTGTCGCTTCCGGCAGTGGCGGGCTGAGCAAATCAACCGGCATTGCTTTCGGTCGCGATGGCAATCTTTACGTTGGGGATTACGACGGCGATCGGATCCTGCGCTATGATGCGACTAACGGCAATTTTATCGACGCCTTTGTCACGTCCGGTTCCGGTGGTTTGGATGCACCTTCGGATATCTGGTTCGGCAGCGATGGCAACCTGTATGTCGTTGGAAACAAATCCGACAACGTCTCGCGATATGACGGGACCACTGGAGCGTTCATTGACGAATTCATCGCAGCAGGTTCTGGCGGATTGAGTAAACCTTTCTCTGCGGCTCTAGGACGCGACGGGCGAATCTATGTGTCGTCTGAAGACACCGATTCGATTCTGCGGTACGACGGAACGACTGGTGCCTTCGTTGATACGTTTGTTGCCAGCGGTGCCAACGGATTGAACAAGCCAAGCATGATCGCGTTCGGGCCGGATGATCTACTGTACGTGACCAACCGCGACGAAGGTGAGATTCTCCGCTACGACGCGTCAGGGACTTTTGTCGATGTCTATCTATCAGGAATCGACAAGCCTCGCGCGATCGTTTTCACGCCTGACCTTCAGGTGACCGTCGTCGCAACGAACTCGGCCGCAACCGCGACAAACCTGACTCAGGCGATCAATTACACCGAAGACGCCTCCAGCGTCGCCCTCGGAGATATCGTCGTATCCGACCCGGACTTAGGCGAAGTTGTAACGGCGCAATTGAAGCTGGACCTGCCGGCAACCGGGGCTTTGACAACCGGAACCTACGGAAGTTTGACCAGCACCTACTCTTCGGCAACCGGCTTATGGCAGG
Source organism: Stieleria sp. JC731 (assembly GCF_020966635.1). Taxonomy (NCBI): domain Bacteria; kingdom Pseudomonadati; phylum Planctomycetota; class Planctomycetia; order Pirellulales; family Pirellulaceae; genus Stieleria; species Stieleria sp. JC731. The sequence goes on from NZ_JAJKFQ010000001.1 coordinate 1,514,363, forward strand.
CGGTCGGTTCGGTAGCGGACGTGAATGCGGCACTCGCCGATGTTGCATTTGTTCCAACTGCGGACAACGTTCAAACTTCTCAAATTGTCGTTCACATCGAAGACAGTACCGGTGCCGGGCCGGCGGACGGATTGATCCAACTGAATCCGACACCCGTCAATGACGCACCAACGATCGACCTGGACCAGGATGACTCTAGTGGGGCGACAGGCGGGGCATATACCGACACGTTTACCGAAGGCGATGCGGCAGTGTTGATTGTCGATGCGACTGACGGTGTGATCGGAGACATCGATAGTTCGAACTTGACATCCCTGACGGTCTCGATCGCCAACATCGCCGACGGCTCGTTTGAATCTTTGACCGTTGATACCAGTGGCACATCGATTTCCGCCAGCTATTCCGCCGGTGTGCTGACGCTGACAGGTACCGATACCACGGCGAACTATCAACAGGTGCTTCGCACGATTCGGTACATCAACACGTCGGACGCACCAACCACGACCGCACGTCGGATTGTTTTCGTCGCGAGCGATGGCGCGGACAATTCAAGCGCTGTCACATCGACCATTCAAGTTGCCGCCGTCAATGATCCGCCATCTGTGACAGTTCCGGCGGCACAGACCGCATCGGAAGACTCTTGGTTGGCGATTTCAGGAATATCGGTCTCCGATTCGGACATTGGGGCCGGGATCATCGAAGTGACATTTTCCGTTTCGCAGGGCCGCGTCTTCATCAATCCGTTCGTCCCATTCGGCGTCAACACGTCGCACCTTACGGGGAACAACTCTGACAAGGTTGTTGTGCGTTCAACGCTAGCGGAGCTGAATACAACCCTTGCCGCAGTCGGCGTTAGCTACACGGGAAATTCGAACTTCAATGGTAGCGACGTGATGCGTATCAAAGCGGATGATTCGTCAGCGATGACAATTGAAACGGTCGCGATAGCGGTTCAGCCGGTGAACGACAATCCGCAGGCTTCAGGTGATCGGTATAACACATCGCGGGACTCTAATTTGGTTGTCGCCAGCAATGGTGTGTTGGGGAATGATACCGACATCGATGGGGATACCTTATCGGCAGTCCTGATCAGTGGACCGACATCTGGATCGGTGACATTGAATCCTGACGGAAGCTTCATCTATCGTCCGACGACGACCACAAGCGGACTGGTCACGTTTACTTATGCGGTTAGCGACGGAACCGTACAGAGTTCACCCGCCACGGTGCAGATCTTGGTGACCGTTCCGATCATTCCGCCCGCACCCGCTTTAATCGTTGACGATATCGTGCCTGAGGTCGAACCGCCGAGTGCGGACACGACGTCGGAACCGGAACAACAATCGAGCGCGGAACAGACCGGCGCCGTCGCGATGGTCGCTCCGCCAGCCGCCATCTCGACCACCGCGTTTGCTTCCGGTGGAACCCAGGTTACTGAAACATCGGACGAAGGCATGGCCGTCGATCAGCTTGGCGAAGTCGCTTTGACGGTCAGTGATGATCTTGGGGAACTGGACGAAGACGTTGCGTCGATCGACCGTAACGATGACTACGTTGCACGGCAACGGCTGGCGATTCGAAGCAGTTCGATTTCGGTAGCGGCATCGGTGTGGGGAGAATTCGACAGTGAAATCTTTTGGAATGACTTAGACAAAGTTCAGGAACAGATCAACGATCCGACCGAAACGACGCTGGTGGTCGCGGGAACGTTCGCAGGCTTTTCGAGTGCCCTTTCGGTTGGCTATGTCGTCTGGACTGTCCGCGGAGGACTGCTGGCGACTAGTTTGCTTGCCCACCTGCCGGCTTGGAGCTTCGTCGATCCACTTTTGGTGCTTAGTGATCTTGAAGGCGATGAGGACGAATTCGAAGACGACTCGTTAGAAAACATGATTGAGAAAAAACAGGCCGAGCACGATGCCAACGATCGCGTCGATGAGCCACAGGCCGGAGGCGGAGAAGAGCGATGAGATTTTTAAGACTTCACGCGAGAACACGAATCTCGCTCGGGCTGATCTGTTTGCTCATGTCGGCGCTGTCAACGGCCATGTTGCTTGGCATCGTTCCGGATCGGCAATCCGCCATTCGACAGGGTCGGGCAAAGTTTTGTGAAAACGTTGCCTGGGTCAGTTCTGAATACATGTCGCACAACGAGGTGCGGCGTTTGAACGAAATGCTGAAATCGGCTGTGACCAGAAACGACGATTTGATCTCAGCAGGCGTTCGTCGCAATTCTGGGACGCTGCTGTCTGAATTTGGAAATCACGAACAGGACTGGCCTGCCGATCAAGCCATGCGTTCAACCGATACACACATCCAGGTTCCGATCCGTCGCGGTAAAGAGCGTTGGGGAACGGTCGAGTTGTGTTTTCAACCGATTAACGATCAAAGCTGGGCCGGGACGTTCGCTGATCCATCGATGCGACTGATCGGGTTTGTTTCGTTGGTCAGCTTCGTGATGTTTCAGTTATACCTGAAGAAGATGTTATCGCATCTTGATCCATCGAAAACCGTTCCCAAGCGAGTGCGCAACGCACTGGACTCACTTGCCGAAGGCTTGTTGGTCCTCGATCGACAGGGGCGAATCGTGCTTGCCAATCAATCGTTCTCAGATTGGTTGGAACGTCCTAGCGATGAACTGTTGGGACAGAACGCTGACACCTTGGGATGGGATCTGTCGACGATTCAAACGACACCTTGGATGAAAGCGGTGCGTGAGGAAGCGTTGATTGCAGGTTCGATGATCCAGCTGAATGTTGGCGATCAACCGGCGAGGATTCTGATGGCAAACGCCTCTCCGGTTTTGGGCCAGGAAGGCAAATGTCGTGGCGTCTTGGTCAGTTTCGACGACGTCACACAATTGGAAGAAACCAAACGCGATCTATCAATCGCCAAACGAGAAGCCGACAACGCTAACCAAGCCAAGAGCGAATTCTTGGCACGGATGAGCCATGAAATTCGGACTCCGATGAACGCGATCTTGGGGTATACCGATGTGCTTCGCCGAGGTTTCGATACGTCGTCGAGCGACAGACAGGAATACCTCGATACCATCCACGGCAGCGGCGAACACCTGCTGGCTTTGATTAACGACATCCTTGATTTGTCGAAAGTCGAATCGGGACAGATGGAGCTTGAAAGCGGTCCCTGCTCTCCGCTACGAATTATCAAGGACGTGACCAACCTGTTGAAAAGCAAGGCTGACGAAAAGCAGATCGCGTTGAAGTTCAGCGGCGAAGGAATGTTGCCTTTGGAAATCCAAGGGGATAGCGTTCGACTTCGCCAAGCGATCATGAACCTGGCCGGTAATGCGATCAAGTTCACCGACGAAGGCAGCGTTAGTATCGTCGCACGGGCAAAAACAAACCAAGGCCAATGCACCCTTTCGATCGACGTGATCGATACCGGGATCGGGATTTCGAAAGATGCACAGGCAAAAGTGTTTGAGCCTTTCCAGCAAGCCGATACCTCGATCACACGTCGATTCGGCGGGACAGGTTTAGGACTGGCGATTAGCAAACAACTTGCCGAAGCGATGGGCGGCCACATTTCACTCGCTAGTGAGTTGGGCAAAGGCACAACCTTTACTGTCGAAATTCCCATCGGACCTGCTGACCGACTTGAGTGGATCGATCCTGACAAGGCAATCGCCGCGTTGGAAACCGCTTCGTCACGCCGCAAAGAAGTGCAGCAGCTTCCGCCATGTCGAATCCTTGTCGCGGATGACGGATCACCAAACCGAAAACTGCTGCAATTGGTTCTGGGCAAAGCAGGTGCCGAAGTCATTGCCGTCGAAAACGGCCAGTTGGCAGTCGAACAGGCCAGTGATCGAGCCTTTGACATGATCCTGATGGACATGCAGATGCCGGTGATGGATGGCTACACGGCAACCAGAACGCTGCGTGAAATCGGATACACGGCTCCCATCTTTGCGTTGACTGCTAATGCGATGCAGGGTGATCAAGAAAAGTGTTTCGATGCGGGATGTAGCGGATTCCTAACAAAGCCAATCAATATTGATCTACTGATGGCAACGCTTGCAGAAGAATTTGCCAAACGCGATCCGGACCAGGTGGCAGCGATGGTTCGCCACGCCGAGCAGAACCCGAAAGCAGGGACTTCGACTGTCCACTCGGAGATGTCCGAGGAATCAATTCTGGAGCAGACTTCTCCCGAGCAACCCCCTGAGCTTGAAGAGTCGCCATCGTCAGCTGATTCGAGTGGATATGACTTCAGCGATCAATCGCCGATCGTTTGCAGCTACCCACTGGACGACCCCGAGTTCTTGGAGATCGCTCAGGATTTCATCGATGTTTTGAACCAACGATTGCCAGGTTTGCTTCGTTCACTGCAATCAGAAGATTGGCCAACGCTTGCGCGTGAAGCCCACTGGCTGAAAGGTGTTAGCGGAAGCGCAGGGTTTGATGATTTCACCGTGCCCACAAAGGACCTGCAGCACCATGCCGAAGAAGAGCATGCGACCGAGTGCGAGGTCCTCGTACGTCAAATCATTCACCTTGCTTCGCGAATCGACTTGGTAGATGCGATCGTCCAGATTCCGAATCTCAGCTCTCCAAAGGATCAAGCTGACGCCAGCGATGTGCAGGAAGGATCGACACCAGCACACGCGACACCGCAACTGGATTGCATTGAATCGAGCCTTCCAATGGAAGACGAGCAATTCCGCGAAATCTTGCTGGAGTTCTTGGAAATCTTACAGACCAAGTTGGACGCAATGGATGCGGCCCTGATCGTAGGCGATTGGAAAGACTTGGCCCGACTTGGGCATTGGCTACGCGGGACTGGCGGGACGGCCGGGTTTGATCAGTTTGAACTACCCACACGAGCGCTCGAAAAGTCGGCTTGTGAGAAAGATCGAAATGGCTGTCAGGCCGCGATTACAGAGCTCCGGTCAATCAATGAACGTATTGTGGTCCCCGCTTTGTAGGTCAGGCGAAGAATAGCAGGTAGTGATGACGGGAATCGACTTCTGCGAGGCGGTTGTCGGTTCAGTTCTTTCGGGGCGAACTCAATTTGTAGCCAGTTGACCTGCTCGACAGAACAGGTTCGAATCCTATTCACGGATAACATATTGGTTGGGCGATGGTTTCAATGGAGCGACAATCGGTCTTGAAGAAACCTCGATCCACGCGTCAGATGGGTAACAGGCAATGCGAAAAGAACTAGAAGAAGCACTTTTGCAGCTTCACGCGACGTTGGAGTCGATCAATGACCTGGAAGCCGACGAAGCGGCTCGACTTCGTCAGGCAGCCGCGGAGATATCAGAGACGCTCGACGAGAAGGATGTCGATTCGACCTCGCTGGCCAAGTTGTTGCAGGGACAAACCGATGCGTTCAAGGATTCACACCCTCAGTTAACGTTGACGGTTGGCCGGATCGCTGACATTTTGGCTCAGATGGGCATCTAAGACGCCGATTTCAGATGGAACGCAGCCTGCTTGGTGGCAGTTTCAATCGCGACTTGCAAACTAGCCACAGCTTTGAAAAAGACAATAAAAAACGCCTGACAGGAATCAACCTGCCAGGCGTTTTGTTTTTGGAATGCGGCGTCCGAAACTGAGCCATCGTGCTCAAGCCGCACAGGGTTTGAACGTGCTTTAGGCCGGACGCCGGTTATTGCCGTTGGGGCTATCGCTGAGCAAGCGCGATATCGTCGAATTCGAAGGTCAGCTCGTTGGTGCTGCCCGCATCGACATCGATCGTTTTTTCACGGCTGATATCTTGGCCGCCGACGGTGGTGGTCACTCGGACGGTGTAGTTCGTCCACTTTTCACCAGCCTTCAGCTGAGTGGTACGGAAGGTGCGAATGGCGCCTTTTCCGTTGGTGTCGTTACCAGCCAAGTTGACGATCGCGCCCGATGGAACGTGAAGTTTGACAACCGTGACAACTGGAGCGTCGCTAGGAGTGACAGAAACGCTCAGTTCTTCGCTAGCAGCGGCTTCTTCAGCTGGTGCTTCGAAAACAATCTGTTCGTTGTCGCCCGAGCGCAGTTTGACTTCACGGGTATCGGTCTTGGTTTCACCTTCATGATCGTAGGTGACTTTTACAACGTAGGTGTAAAGGTAGCCATCTTTCAGACCACGCGACATGAACTTGCGAACCGAACCTTCGCTGCTGGTTTCGTGACCATTGACCAAAACCTTTGCCGAATCCGAAGGAACGGCGACGACCAACAGAGCCGAATCGTCATCAAGGGCTGGCTTGGCTGCTTCGTAACGATCGGAATCGTTCGAAGCCGCTTCGGCTGCGACTTGGTCAGCGGTGTTATCGCTTGGCGTGGTGTATTTGCGGTACGAGCTTTCGATGCTGGATGATTCGTAGCCAGCCAATGCGTCGGAAGGTTGGCGACCGTAGCTGCTAAGAGGAACGCTGGTCGAGGCTGCTGAGACACTATGCACGCCACCGCTGCTGCCGCCAGAGCTGGCTTGAGGGACGTAGCGAATGGCGACGCCACCGCTGCTGCCACCCGATGAACCGCCGCTGCTGCCGCCGGACGATCCGCCTGAGGATGCGTAGTAAGCGTGCCGAGCCGCATGGCGAGCGTGAATCCGTGAAGCTAGACGTCGAAGTGGTCCGACGTATCCGCCCGATGAACCGCCACTGCTAGCGTAGCCACCGGAGGATCCGTAGTAGCTGACCAAAGAACCACCGCTGCTGCCGCCACTGCTGGCGTAGCCACCGGATGATCCGCCCGAAGAGCCTCCCGATGAACCCTGCGCGCTGGCAAGGTCAGAGAAGCCCGCTGCAGCGACCAACATCGCCATACAGACCGAAAAACGAAAACGCGTCATAGTTGTAAATTCCCTCCGATCCTACTGGTTGATGATGCCGCACAATTCGGCTCCGATGCATCAGTAAGATAGCGGTCGCATCAGGCCGATCAAGAAGAACAGGTAAATTTTAGAGACTGGGAAGACTTTAGGGTGTTTGGAAAGCCCCCGAATCCTTCTGGCCGGTGCGTCGTTGCGAATTCAGCGTCGCGAATCTGCAGTTTTAGTAGGCTTTAGTGCGCCAATTTGATCACGTCATCAGTAAGTGAGATCAATCTGATTCTTGACCTGCGGTTGCACCCCCGCCTTCAAAAACGAAGCGGTTTTCTCCACAATCCCGGTTTGCAACGGGCCAACATGCGCTTTTGCAAACAGAACTGAGTCGATTTGGTTGCTCAGTTCGATTGGAATCCTTCGGTGCATCAGATTGCCTCGGATTCAGTTCAGCGCATGGTTCGATCCCGGCATTGTTTGAATCCACTTTCATTCTCGATTTCTTACAGCTTCAAAAGTTCACCTCATGGGCGAGTCTAAACCGAAACGCGTTCTGTCCGGCATTCAACCCACCGGACGACCTCACTGGGGGAACTACTTTGGTGCGATTCGCCAGTACATCGATTTGCAAGATGACAACGATGGCTTTTATTTCATCGCCGACTTGCATGCGTTGACGACGGTGCGCGATGCTGACCAGTTGCGTGAAAACGTGATCAATGTCGCGCTAGACCTACTTGCCTTGGGACTGGATCCTGAAAAGGCAACTTTGTTTGTTCAGTCAGATATCCCTGAGGTCAGCGAGCTGTGCTGGATCTTGCTTAGCGGCACGCCGATGGGGCTTTTGCAACGCTGTGTCGCATACAAAGAAAAGGTCGAGAAAGGCATCGCTGCCGATGCGGGGCTGTTTACCTATCCGGTGCTGCAAGCGGCCGACATCTTGGCCTATGACAGCCAGCTCGTTCCTGTTGGTGCCGATCAGGTTCAGCATATCGAAGTTTGCCGAGACATTGCCGGTCGGTTCAATCATCAGTTCGGCGAGACCTTCGTACTGCCCAACGCCAACGTATTGGACGACAGTGCGAAAGTCCCTGGAACCGATGGCGAAAAGATGAGTAAGAGCTACGACAACACGTTGCCCTTGTTCGGCGAAGTTAAAAAGATTCGTAAACAGATCATGCGAATCACGACTGACAGCCGTCCAATGGAAGACGCAAAGGAACCCGAGGGCGATCACCTTTATCAGCTCTACAGTCTGTTCGCTGACCAAGCCGGGCGCGAGGAGATGGCGGCGATGTACCGACGTGGCGGTTTTGGATATGGCGAAGTAAAAAAGGCAATCGCCGAAGCCAGCGAAGCGTATTTTGATGAGGCCCGCAAGCGCCGCGTTGATCTTGAGCAGAACCTTGATTTCGTCCGCGAAGTCTTGGCGAAAGGTGCCCAGCGGGCGCGCAGCGTTGCAGCCGAAGTGCTGTTGCGCACGCAGAAGGCAGCTGGGTTAAAATAAGGCTGCCCTGGCGTTGTGCTTCACGACGCCTCTCTTCTCCGCGTTTGCTTCGTCCGGTCCCCGCCGGGCTTCACCCATGCCGATCATCGCCACCGGTACCGAAATCGTTGAAACTGTTCGCATCGCCAAGATGATTGAAACGCATGGCGAGCAGTTTCTAGAACGCGTCTACACTGCTGACGAAATCGAATACTGTGTTCAGTCGGCTGATGCGCCCGGCCATTTCGCAACTCGTTGGGCAGCCAAGGAAGCGGTGATGAAGGCACTGCGGTGTCGTCGTCGTGGTGTTCGCTGGAACGAAATCGAGATTGTCGTTCGGCCGGGTGTTGGCCACGAAGTTGTCTTGGCGGGAAACGCTTTGCAATGCGCCGAAGACCATGGCATCGATCGATTGCATTTAAGCTTGTCAGCTTGTCGAACACATGCGGTTGCCTACGTGATCGCAGAATCGGAATAGAGTTGAACTGCGGTTTCTCCATCTGTCGCTGTTCTGACGATGTGACGTTCTGTTTTTGACACGGTGTGTCGGTATCCGCTTTCGGGCAACCGCCATCAAGCACCGCCAACAACCTTGCCGTTGGCGCATAAAAAAATCGGGCAGACCAAGTGATCTGCCCGATTCATGATTATCGGTTGCGGATGCCCGCGTCGACTAGGCGTTGCGGATCGCTGCTTGGGCCGCTGCCAAACGTGCGATTGGCACGCGGAATGGGCTGCAGCTGACGTAGTTCAATCCGACGCGGTGGCAGAAGTCGATCGACGATGGGTCACCACCGTGCTCACCACAGATACCAACCTTCAGCGACTTCTTGGTCGAGCGGCCCTTTTGGACACCCATTTCGACCAACTGGCCAACACCGGTTTGATCCAACGATTGGAACGGGTCGGTTTCCAGGATTTCTTCGTTGATGTAATCGCCGAGGAACCCACCGACGTCGTCACGGCTGTAGCCGAAGGTCATTTGGGTCAAGTCATTGGTGCCGAAGCTGAAGAAGTCAGCGTGTTCGGCGACTTCGTCTGCGGTCAAGCAAGCACGTGGGATTTCGATCATGGTACCGATCGCGATATCCAATTCACCTTCGTACTTCTTCGCAGCCTTGGTAGCGGCGATGGTTTCTTCGGCTTTCTTGCGAAGCAGAGCCAACTCTTGGAAGGTACCGACCAGAGGGATCATGATCTCTGGATGAGCTTTGATCTTCTTCTTGGCGCAGTTGATGGCAGCTTCGGTGATTGCCCGAACTTGCATTTCCAGGATTTCTGGATAGGTGATGCTGAGGCGGCAACCGCGGTGACCAAGCATTGGGTTTGCTTCGTGCAGAGCGGCGGTACGCTTTTTAACTTCACCTGGTTTGACACCGATTTCGGTCGCGACTTCTTTTTGTGCCGAAGTGTCGTGAGGCAAGAATTCGTGCAACGGTGGGTCAAGCAAACGAACGGTGACGTGCAGTCCGTTCATCGCTTTGAAGATGCCTTCGAAGTCTTTGCGTTGGAACGGAAGCAGCTTTGCCAATGCGGCGCGGCGGCTTTCTTCGTCTTCGGCCAAGATCATCGAACGCATGTGGATGATACGTTCTGGTTCGAAGAACATGTGCTCGGTACGGCACAGACCGATACCTTCGGCACCGAAATCGCGAGCTCGCTTGCTGTCCGCAGGCGAGTCGGCGTTCGTGCGAACGGCCAGGGTGCGGTACTGATCGGCCCACTTCATCAGTTTTGCGAAGTCGCCCGACAGTTTTGGTTCTTGGGTTTCGACTTCACCGAGCATGACTTCACCGGTGGTGCCGTCCAAGCTGATGACGTCGTTGGCGCCCAGTGACTTGCCGTTGACCTTGATCTTCTTGGCTTTTTCGTCGATGTGAACGGCGCTCGCACCGGCGACGCAGCACTTGCCCCAACCACGGGCAACAACAGCCGCGTGGCTGGTCGCACCACCGGTGCTGGTCAAGATACCGACTGCGGCGCTCATGCCGTCAACGTCTTCGGGGCTGGTTTCGCGGCGAACCAAGATGATGTTTTCGCCAGCGTCTTTGCGTTCACGAGCTTCTTCGGCGGTGAAGGCAAGCTTACCGACGGCAGCACCTGGTGACGCGTTAATGCCTTTGCAAAGCACGTCTGCGGCGTTGCGAGCGGTGGTCTTGAAGCTAGGCAATAGCAACTGAGTCAGCGCGTTTGGTGGGACGCGAAGGACAGCTTCCTTCTCGTCGATCAGGCCTTCTTTGACCAAGTCGCATGCGATCTTGACCGCAGCGATACCGGTTCGCTTACCGGTCCGAGTTTGCAGCATGAACAGTTCACCACGCTCGATGGTGAATTCGATGTCTTGCATTTCGGTGTAGTGATCTTCCAGGATCTTTTTGATCTCGAGAAGTTGCTTGTGGATCGCACGATTCCACTTTGGCATTTCCGCAACCGGTTGTGGGGTGCGGATACCGGCAACGACGTCTTCACCTTGAGCGTTGATCAAGAATTCGCCGTAGAACTTGTTTTCGCCGGTGTTGGGGTTACGAGTGAACGCGACGCCGGTTCCGGAGTCTTCGCCCATGTTGCCGTAAACCATCGACTGAACGTTGACGGCGGTTCCGACTAGGTGGCGGATGTTTTCGATTTCGCGGTACTTGACTGCTCGTTCGGTATTCCAAGATCCGAAGACAGCCTTGATCGCCAGTTCAAGCTGAGCGAATGGGTCTTGTGGGAACTCTTCACCGGTGTGTTTTTGGTAGACCGCTTTGTAGGCTTCGCAAAGTTCTTTGAGGCCTTCGGCGGGAACTTGGGTGTCGTCGTCGACTTTGTATTTCTTTTTGATCTTATCGAAAGCGACTTCAAAGGTGTGGTGTTCCATACCCATGACAACGTCGCCGAACATGTTGATCAGGCGGCGATAAGCGTCATAAGCGAAACGCTCGTTCTTGGTCGCTTTGGCCAGACCTTCGGTCGCGGCGTCGTTCAGACCAAGGTTCAGGATGGTGTTCATCATCCCGGGCATACTGACAGCGGCTCCGGAGCGAACGCTGACCAGCAGTGGGTTGTCGTTGTCGCCGAACTTCTTGCTCAGCTCTTTTTCCAGCTTCTTAACAGCCTTACCGACCTCGTCCATCAGGCCACTGGGCAATTGTTCGCCAGATTCGTAATACTGACCGCAAACTTCGGTGGTGATTGTGAATCCTGGAGGCACTGGAAGACCAATCGAGGTCATTTCGGCCAGGTTCAGGCCTTTGCCGCCGAGGAGTTGCTTTGACTTGCCTTTGCCTTCGGTTTTAGTTTTACCGAAGTAATAGACCATCTTGTTCGCCATGGTTGTTCTCTATCGAAACCGTCTCAGAAAGGGCGTGAGCCCGCCGCGGGCGATCCGAAGAGCCCAAGATTACACCGTTAAATTTGGTGCAGGTAAGGACTTACGGTCTAGCGCGCCGTGAGAGCTCTGGGGGAGAAAATAAGTCGTCTTCTGGCGACGAATCGGGGGCGTCCTACTCGGCAGTGGTGCGGCCGCGGACCATCGGAAGATCCGCCAAAGTCGCCCGATTCACTTCACCTTATCTGGCCGAGCGCGGCTAAATCTATTTCCGTCAAGCGTTTTGGTCAATGAGAGGTACGGCAGAAGAGTGGCGAGATCAGGGGATCCGTACCGATTAAAACGCTTGAATCGAGCGCCCTTGACACCGGATGCCGCAAAGTCGCCCCGGATCCGTCCACATCGGCACGAATCGCTGCTGATAGCCCGGATCGCAGTCAATCTGCCCGCACTGAATCCATGGTAGAGCGTCGGATCAGCCCGATCTCGGGTGCCGAAGCGATCTTCTGATCATGCCCGCGCGCCACGCTTGCCCGGCTGGGCTGCTTTTCACAGCCATCTCTTTCGCCGCAGCGCGGCATTACACAGCTAATCGGTCTCGGCTTAATCCCGGCTGATCCCTACAATCCCGCATTGACGGACTCTACTGCGTTATTGACCCATTTCCCCTGTATTGCCGGATCAGCCCCGTGCCCAACCCTGACAGCAAGCTCCGAATCTACAACACGCTGACAAAAACCAAGGAAGACTTTCAGCCCCTGAATCCTCCTCAGGTCGGCATCTACTTGTGCGGTCCGACGGTCTACGCCGAAAGCCACATCGGCCACATGGTTGGTCCCGTCATCTTCGATACGATCAAGCGATACCTGCGATACAGCGGCTACGAACCCACATGGGTTGTGAACATCACCGATGTCGATGACAAGCTGATCAACAAAAGCCGCGAACGTGGAATTCCGGTTTCCCAGATCGCGACCGAGATGACCGCGGACTACCTCGCGAACCTTCGTGAGTTGGGCGTCAACCAAATCGATTATATGCCCCGCGCGACCGATCACATGGGCAACATCATCCGCTTCGTCGAAAACCTGATCGAAAAGGGCTTCGCGTACGAAGTCGACGGCGATGTCTTTTTTGATGTCGTGAAAGATCCCGGATATGGCCAGCTTTCAAATCGCAACATCGACGACCAGCAAGGCGAAGGCGGTGGCGCGGCAGCCAAAAAACGCTCCGCCGGTGACTTTGCACTTTGGAAAACCGCCAAGCCGGGCGAGATATCGTGGGACAGCCCTTGGGGCAAAGGTCGTCCCGGTTGGCACATCGAATGTTCGGCAATGAGCCGAGAAATCCTGGGCGAGACTTTCGACATTCACGGCGGCGGACTCGATTTGATGTTCCCGCACCACGAAAATGAACTCGCCCAAAGCGGCTGCTGCCATGGCAAGCCGATGGTCAAATACTGGATGCACAATGGGCTGATGCGAGCCGGTGCGAAGGGCAAAGTCGGTGGCAAAAGCGATCGTGAATCGGCTGCCGAAGCGTCCCCCGAGGAAGCTGCCGAAGGCAAGATCAGCCGTTCCAAAGGGGCCGGCGGACTGAGCACATTGATCCGTCGCCATACCGGAACGCGGATCCGATTCTTTTTGCTTCGGACCCACTACCGCAGCACGATCCTGTTCAACGACGAAGGGCTCGAAGAAGCCGGTACGGCACTGGAAGGTTTCTATCGCCTATTCGATCGCTTTGAAGAGATCACTGGCAAGTCGTTCTATGACGATTCGCTTGAGCCTGCTCGGTCGCGTGCCGAAGGCGAATTCGATCCCGGAAGCGATGAGTTGCTCAAGCAAGTTGACGAGTTCCGAAATAAATTCATCGTCGCGATGGACGATGATCTCAATACCGGGCTGGCCGTCAGTGTCTTGTTCGATTGGTTGCGTTTGATGAACCGCTACCTCGACGAAAAGAAACTCGGTCCAGGCGCGAAGGTCGATGCCCCGGAAGTCACCTCGCTGACGACCGCGATGCAGAAGATGAAAGAACTGACCAATATCCTTGGACTGTTCACCAAGGTCCCTGCTGCGGGTGGCGGTGACGAGGCAGCACAAGAAATGCTGGACAAGACTGTCCACTTGCTGATCGATCTTCGCAAAGAAGCTCGCGAGCGAAAGGACTACGCAACCGGCGACGCGATTCGGAACCGTTTGTCCGACATCGGCATTTCGTTGTTGGACAAGAAAGAAGGCACGACCTGGGAAACTTCCTGATGAAGCCCCACTTGCCGGGCAATGGCAACCGCGTGAATGTTCGTTCGACCGTTCACGCGATCACAAAACCGATGACAATCCTGGGTATCGACCCGGGATTGAATACGACCGGTTACGGAGTCATCCGAGTGACCGGCCATGAAATTCGGTTGATCGAAGCTGGCATTGTTCGTAGCAAGCAAAAAGATTCACTTGAGCAGCGGATCGCGGAGATCCACGAGGGCGTCAGCGAGGTGATCCAGCAGCATTCACCAAGCTATGTGGCGCTCGAACAATTGTTTTCGCACTACGCTCGTCCCAAGACCGCGATCTTGATGGGACATGCCCGCGGCGTCATCTGTTTGGCCGCGGCAACTGCCGGGATCGAAGTGAAAAGCTTCGAACCGACCAAGGTGAAAAAAGTGATGACCGGCAACGGGCATGCACCGAAACATCAAATGCAACAGGCCGTTCGGCTGCAGCTCGGACTGCAGTCGGTTCCGGAGCCGGCGGACGTCGCCGACGCGCTCGCCATCGCCATCTGCAGCTACCACATCAGCTTTAACCCGTTGGCGATTGGTTAGTGCTTCGTTTCAACTCGATTTTAGGATTAGCCGTATAGCGTTAGCCGCGGTTTCAGTGCAACAACCGGGGCGAATGCCCGTCGGCTGATGACCCGAACCTGATTTAGGATTAGCCGTATGGCGTTAGCCACGGTTTCGGTGCAATAACCGGGGCTGATGACACGAACCCGTGTTTTCATGTGGAACGAAGCACAGGTCACTAATACACCGCAGCTAGATCATCAATTCAACGAAGGGACTCACCGAACATGATTATTAACATCTCAGGCAAGTTGGCTTACGTCGGAGAAGCCAGCATCGCGATCGAATCGGCACCGTTTCACTACGAAGTGTTGGTCGGTGACTACACCCGACGACAGCTTCAAACCAAGGTTGGACAGACGATTCAACTTCATACCTTGGATTACATCGAAGGCAACGCACAAGGCGGCGGAAGGTTGACGCCACGTCTTGTCGGATTCATGACCGAACCGGAGCGTCAGTTTTTTGATTTGTTCTGCAGCGTCGACGGGGTCGGTGTGAAGAAAGCACTTCGTGCCATGGTGCGACCGGTGAAAGAAATGGCCGTCATGATCGAGCAACAGGATGCCAAGTCGTTGTCGGCACTGCCCGGTATCGGTCCCGCCACAAGCGAACGTATCATCGCAAAGCTTCGTCGCAAAATGCCACGATTTGCGTTGATGGTCGAACAAGCCACGCCGGCGGGTGAATCAACCGACAACGTGAACGCTGTCGTCAGCGAGACATTCGACGCGCTGATTACCCTGGGACATTCCGAGGCTGACGCGCGTCAATTGATTGACGAGGCTTTGGCCAGCAAGAAGAAGTTCAAAGACACCGAATCGTTGTTGACCGCGATCTACCAACGTTCGGTCTAGAAAGCGGACATGTCGCGCTCCACCGCACACTTCAGATAAACCAGTCAGCATGACCAAGCAGGTTTGTCTGGCTGGCTTCAGTCAATCTGATTTCGTTCGTAGGATGCCAACCCTAATATCAAACACGCTTCGTTAGCTGAAAGTTACACTAGCGAGGCAGCGTAACTGAACATGAGTTGATTCAACCGGCGATCGAAACCGAGTTGGTTTCAAAGTAACCAAGCGGGATGTGGGGATGGTTTCTCGATGAAAATCATTTGGCAAATTCGCTGGTTCTCCATCCTACTGGTGCTTTCGACGGCGCTGTTTATCGGCGCCATTGTCTTCTTCGGTTACCGACGCATCACACGGTATCAACAAGCCGAAAGCTTGATTCAAATTCAAGCCGCGAGCGTGACGTCGATCCAAAATGAGTTGGTGGCATTGGTCGACAACATCGTCTTGACCGCAATGATCCCGACGGTCAAGCAAGCACTCGGTGACGGAGATTCGGACGAATCACAACGTCGTGAAGCAATTCACTTGATTGAAGAGATCTTTCTAAAGTCGATCAACAATCGCGACTATTTCGATCAGGTTCGGTTGATCGGGCTCGATGACGAAGGCAAAGAAGTCGTCAGAGTCGATCGTAAGCCTTCCGGAATCGTTGTTGTCGATGAGGAACACCTACAAAAGAAAGGATCGCGGTACTACTTCGAAGATGCGATCAAGCTGAACGCGGGAGAAATTTTCGTTTCTCAAATCGATTTAAATCGTGAATTCGGAGCCATCGAAAAACCGCATAAGCCGATGCTGCGTATCGCAACTCCGGTCAAAAGCCGATCCGGAGAATCAATCGGTATCGTCGTGATAAACGTGCGTTTTAGCGACCTAGTTGAAACCGTGCTGAATGACGGATCGGATTCTTTTCAGTTTCTGATTGCCAATAAGAACGGCGACTACCTGCTGCATCCCGATCGAAGCAAAACGTTCGGATTCGAGTTTGGCAAACGCTATCGGATCCAGGATGATTTTCCCGGCAGCCAAGCCATCGTCACACAAGCCGGCATACAGAATCCGGTGGTTCTTGAAGACAGCCACCAGCAGCTTGCGGTCGGTAAGTTTCGACTGCTGCCGGTGAAAAACAACCGCAGTGCCGTGATGGCTGTTCTAGCGACGAACATCGTAGTGTCTGACTCACAATCGAGCGTGATCCAGTGGGCGACCGTCGCCACCGCATTTTTGGTCTTGTTGTCATTAGTGGTCGCCTACATGACAACCAACTTTCTGACCCTTCCTTTGCAGCAGATCACACAAGCGGCAAAGAACATTCGGTCTCGAAAAACTGTCGAGATACTGCCGGTGCAGCGTGACGACGAAATCGGCACGTTGGCCCGAGCCTTCGAGACGATGGCGACCGAAATCAAACAAAATGAACGCGAATTGCGAACGGCAAACCATCAGCTGACAGAAGCGAACCAGGATTTAGAACACTTCACGCACTTGGCCGCACACGACCTAAGAGAGCCGCTGCGGAAACAGCTCAACTTGCTTGAATTGCTCCGTGAGATGCTCCCCAAGGGGGACGCGGCCGAATCTGGTACCGAAGATCCGATGGGGTTTTACCTAACACGGATCGAGCAGTGCTCCGATCAAATGTACAGGATGGTTGATGATTTCCGACAGTTGACCAGGCTCGCTGGGGGGGAACTGACACGCGAACAGATTGATTTTGACAAGATCATCGACGAAGCATTACATAGTTTTGAGGAACAATTGAGTTTGCGATCGGTAATTGTCAAACGAGATCCGTTTCCGACAGGATTATCGGGATACCCTTCCCTACTGGAGTGGTTGTACAATAATCTGATTGCAAATGCGTTACGGTACGTTGATCGTGATGGTTTTGAGATAGCTTTTACTGCTACCGAAGTGGATGAAGCCGGTTGGGTTTTTGGAGTCAGGAATACGGGGTCAACGATCCCTGCGAACCAGCTTCAGGAAATCTTCAAGATGTTTCGAAAAGGCGACTCGGGAAAGGAAGATTCGTCCGGAATCGGGCTGAGTTTGTGTCGGCGCATTATCGACAAACACTCAGGCGATATTTCCGCCGAGTCAGGCGAAGACTTCACTCACTTGAAATTCACGTTGAAGAAACAAAATGGTCGATTTCAAAATTCAGAGCGATCATGATTTTATCATCATCGATGATGACGAAATGGAGCTTGATATCGTCAAGCTGGTGTACTCGCGCTCAAGACTGACCAACAAGCTGCGTACCTTCCAGGGTGGTGACGACTTTTTCAAATTCTGGAAAGGCGTTGAAGATGGCACGGAGCCGGCACCCGCCTTCGTGCTCATTGATGTGCGGATGCCTCGGATGAGTGGGTTTGAGATCGTCGAACGGTTGCGATCAAAACCCGTGATAGAAGACCAGCCACATATCTTCCTCTGCTCCAACAGCAGTGACATCATTGATCGGCGGAAAGCCGAAGAAGTGGGGGCAGACAACTACGTCGTCAAACCCCGAGGCATCCAAGAATATGTCCAATTCTTCGATAGCCTGATCGACACTGCTTCTTGAGTACGTAGCAGCGCGATTATGCGGCGGTTTTTGACTAGGACGCTATCGCCCGAGCCAATCCGCAAGCCACGTTGGCAAGACAGCCTGCGTGACGGGTGGCAGATAGTTCGACGCAAAGACGAAGCCGAACTGCAGCACGATCAGCACCAAGCAGGCCCACGCAAAGAATTGCTTGTGACGCGCCGACGCACGATCGGATCCAAACAAAAGATGATCCAGAACGCTGCTTTGCCAGAATAGCAACATCCCAACGGCGAATAACTCGCAAGTGATCACGCCGGCGATCGTGTAATAGACGTCCGGCCAGCTAAAGCCACGGCTAGGTATCGCCAGCTGACAGAACTCCAGGACCAGCAGCACCGTCAGCACGATTGCCAAGATAGACCGGCGAATGATCGTGCATTGGTAGTGGGCCAATAGGCTTGCTGGGCCAACGCATATCAGCACCGCCATCACGTAGGTACGCAGGTTGTAGTTTTCGTCCAGCCATTGGACCCACGGGTCTGGAATTCCGACCAGATCAGCTGCGGTGGTGCTGGGCTTCAACAATGCGTACGCAGCAACGGCAAGGCTGCTAATGCACCACATCCAAGCCAATAGATATCGGTATCGCGGGAAGCGAGGTTTGCTATTGCGATCAGTCATGCCTAGGAAACGACTCGCGACGCGGTAGAAGGATTAGAGTCTTGCCCGATCGACGTCGTTCGGACTCTCGATTGGCGTTCACGAGTTTGGTTCGGTTCTTCAAACTTTGGTGATACCAACGTCAGTTCACTTTGGAACCCGGCTAGCTGTTGAAGCTCTCTTTCGAAGCGGGACAAAACGGCAGAGCGACTGAGATGGTTGACCGCGTAGCGTCTGCCAGCGCGGCCGAATTCGATCCTTTCGTCTTCCGATTCGGCAAGCCGCACGACTGCCTCGGCGAATGCTTGGGTGTCGTCTGGAGCGACGACTAAGCCTTTGCCGCTAACCACATCCGCGATTTGAGTGCCTGGCGCGGCGCAGGCAACGATGGGACGTCCCGTTGCCAACATGCCGGTCAATTTCGAAGGCATGACTAGGTCGGCCGCACCGGCTCGTTGTGGAAGAAGATGAATGTCAGCGCAATTCATCAATTCGTTGAATCGCGAAAGCGGTTGCACCGGAAGCCAATGCAGGTTCTTGATTCCTGCAGACTGTTTCAGCAGCTGTTCGTGAGAAGCCCCGGTCCCGCAGATTACAAAGCAAAGGTCATCACGATCGGCATGCATGCGTGCCGTTTCGATGATGATTTCCAAGCCTTGCTTCGCCCCGATGTTGCCAGCGTACATGGCGATGCATCGGTCCGATGGCAAGCCGAACTGTCGGCGGATTTCTGTGATCGATGTTGTGGCGTTTGTCATCGGCGGTTCAGCCGCATCGATACGCAAGGCATTGGACGTTCCTGCAATCGCAGAAGGAACTGTGGAGCGAATGAAATCGCCGCCTGTTTCAACGCTATCGTCGAGAGGCTTCATCACTTCGCAGTCCACCCAATTGGGAAGCAATGTCGCGTCGTTCTCTGAGACACCCTTTTGAATGAGCTTGAAAACCATGTTGGGTGAAATGCTGGAGACCTTCTTGAATCGACGCATCAAGAAGCCTTCAGCGGCCAGAACCAGCCGTTTCAGCAAGGGCTGTTTCAGAATGCCAAGCTCGAAAGCGGCATCGATTTCAAAATCTTGGACGTGCAACCAAGACTTCGCACCCGAGACTGTCGACGCGATCAATGTCGCTGGCATGCAGAACGCCGCAGGCTCCACCGTCATCACGATGTCATACCGTTTTCGGATGGCTTTCCAAAGGACAACCGGAAAGCTTGACAAGGCGAATGAAGCCAAGTGCAAGATGCGTTTGGCGCCGCTGGCATTTTGCGGGACCCACAATGGGCATCGGTTGATAGTGATAGAGCCTTCGGTGGTTTCGCCAAGCTCTGTCTTGTAAGCCCACGATTTGTATCCTTGTCCGACTTTCCAATGCGGATAGTAGGGCGGCGATGTGACCACCGTGACGTGATGCCCCTGTGCGGCAAGAAACTCAACCATCTCTCCCGAATACTTTCCGATTCCAATTTCCTCGGGCGAGTAGTTCAGACCGTATAAAAGGATATTCACTGGGGTATCTCGTTGGGGCAAGTCAACCGTGCTGTGTCGCTAGTAAGATCGTGGTGATCGTCGGGACGCTGTCGGTTCGGCCAGCGTGGCTTGATCGCCTGACAGGGATTGCCGCGGCAAATCATGGATCCTGGCAAGTCGCTGGTGACAACACTGCCCGCGACAATGACTGCGTATTGTTCAATCGCGACGTTCGGTCCGACAAAGCACTGTGCTCCGACCCATGCGCCGTCGTGAATCGTGATCGGTCCATTGCGGTAGGAAAACGTCGGGTCACGAAAATCGTGATTGCCTCCACATAGAAAGCTTCGTTGCGACAGGCAGACGTTGTTACCCAATTGAATCGGTTCGAAATTCAGGATGAAGACTTCTTCGCCAATCCAGCAGTGATCGCCGATTGTCAGTTTCCATGGAAAGTGAATATTGACTCGCGGCTTGATCACGATTCCCTCGCCAAGTTTGGCCCCAAAGGTTCGCAGGATGAACCGCTTTAGTGCGTTTGGCCACGGCAAGGGACTAAGGAAAAACAGACACTTCAGCAGATACCAAAGTATCTCGACGGGGCGCGAGACGCCTCGGTCGAGTCCAACTTTGGCATCAAATTGATCCAGCCTTTGTCGAGGTTCGGGGGCAAGCATTTCGGTCCGGCTATTGGATGGCTTCGTAGAACTTTGCGGCGGCTCGGTCGACGGCGAAATGTTGTTCATAGCAAGCCGTCGCGGCATCGCTGTATTTTTCGCGGACGGTCGGCAGCAACCCCAACCAGCGTTCCAACGTTTGGCAAGTGCCATCGAATGTGTCCGCCGAGACCATTCCGGCACGTGCATTTTTAATTTCGACGCAAATGTTGACTTGGTCAGAAATCAAAACCGGAGCCCCACACGCCAACGCTTCAGCCACCGCGATACCAAAGTTCTCCTGATGACTAGGCAGCACGAATGCTTGGCAACCATAGAACGCGCCCCACTTGGCATCGCCCTTGAGCATCCCGGTAAAAATCACCGCCGGTTGGCCTGAATCGGTACTGCCGTCGTGTTGAAGACCTAGTTCAGCAACGAGTGCCTTCATTTGTTTGGCGTAATAGGAATCGTCGGGGCCCGCGACAACCAGTGCCGGAACCGATCGTCCTGGTTCCAGTCCAGAGGTAACTTTGGCGTATGCGCGAATCAAAAGATCAATCCCTTTCTTGGGATCGATACGGCTGAGGTACAGCAGGTATTGTCGGTCTTTCAGTTGAGGACAACGTTTGCGAAATGCGGCGTCCATTTCCCATGTCGAATCGGGTGGCTTAGGAATGCCATATCCGACATCGATTTCACACTTCGGTCGATAAGGACGAAAAGGGATTCGCGCCAGTTCCAACTCACGGTGGCAAGTAAACAACACGCCGTCGCTATCGGAAATAACCCGATGTTCGATCAGTTTCCAGTAAACCCAATTGCGAATCGCTTTTAGACGTCTCGAGGGATCACGCTGAAACCACGGGTCCAGCATCCCATGCGGCATTGCGAAGACTTTGGGAAGTGTCTTGCCGTCAGCCTGTTTTCGAAGTGATTGGATTGCTTTGATCGTAGCAATCGATTGATAGAGCCAGTCGCCGTGAATCACGATCACGTCATAGTTGCTGGCGTTTCTTTCCAGCCAAGGACGATAGGCACCGTTGTACGACCAAGGCCCTTTTCCCGGACCTAGGCAATGGACGGGAAATGGATCCAGCGAAGAAAAGTCGTTGTTGGGTTCGTCGAAGGAAATCACTTCACTTTGGGATCCCAGTTGATCCATCGCTGGGATCAAGTTGCGTACACCCTGACAGGGTCCGCCATATGACGGATTCATCGTAGGAATCACATGTAGCACGCGTGGCGATTGGCGGTCGCTTGGCTGGTGAGCTGACTGCTCGTGCGTGGTGACCGCATTCGGGTGATCAGACAATGAAACCGACATCTCGCGAAAAATACTTGGATTCTTGAGGAAGATCTTTAACTGCACGGGCGGGCACGCCGGCGTACAACGTAAACGTCTTATCGAAAGGCTTGTTCAACAGCGAACACGCACCCAGGACCGAGTAGTCGGGAAGCGAAGCTCCACCAAGGATCACGGTTTTGGTTCCGATAAAGCAGTAGTTACCGATCTGAATCGGGTGGCTCGCTTGACGACACACATGGATATCAACAGAGTGCGTCAGCAACTGCGACTGGTAGCCGGCGATCGTGACGAAGTCACCAATCACGATCGAGCTTGTGCAGTCAAGATGATGGTTCTTTGTGATCGCCGAATGACGTCCGATGATCAGTTCACTACGGCGATCGGCTTGGTCAGCGAAATGTTGACTGGATGTTCCAGTAGGAAAACCGGTAATCCAATTACGTCGTCCGATGGATGAGTGGCTTCCGATTTCAACGCGGTCCAAGTTAATCGCCACCACGAAAGGCCCGATCCTTGAGTGTTCGTCCATGACCAACGTTTTAGGATAAACCCAGGAAAGCCGAATTCGTGCGGTGGGTGCAATGCGGTAGCCGAACAGTTTTTCCAGGATAGGGCGGCGGATTGCCCATGGCAGCACGAGCAATGCGAACCTAAGAATCAACCGAACAAACCGCATCTCACTCAGCCATCATTTGGACGTAGGCATCGATCATCGCTTTCGAAGTGAAACGCTTCAAGTTTTCATATCCTTGATCAATCACCTTTTGGCGGGCTTTGGGCTCTTGAATCGACATCAGTTGGTCAGCGAATTCGCCAGGCTCATTTGGATCGGCATGCAACGCCGACGCTCCACTGACTTCCGGCATCGGTGCGACGTTGCTTGCGATGACAGGTGCACCGCAGGCTTGAGCTTCGATAACCGGCCATCCAAATCCCTCCGAAAAAGAAGGGAAAATGAATGCTTCACAGCTTGAGTACAACGCCAGCAAGAGTTGATGGTCGGGCTTGGAAATCTCGACGATGCGATCTTCTAAGCCAAGTTCTTTGGCTCGTTCCCACAAGCGATCATCGACTGGGGCACCTGCAAAGCAAATTTTTCCATCCCAGCGATCACCCAATCGGCCGACCATATTCAGTAGCATCTCGCGGTTTTTCCGCGGCAGTGATGATCCAAGATGCATGATGAATCGACTGGATTGCCGCTCTGTGTGTTCCGCAGGATCTGCCAAATCCGCTTCCTCTTCACAAGGTCGCAAGCCATAGGGATCAAGCAGCTTTCGCCGCTGCGAAGTCGGCGCCGGATAAAAATTGTTGTTCAAGGCAAGATGGATGACTTGCCAACGGTCCGTACTTACCGTCGGGTTGAACTCATAAAGGTGGCTCATTGTCTGATGCGAAACCGCTACCAGACGATCCGCACGGAGTAGATTGTTTTTAATCCAACGTTGAAGCAGACGCCCAAACCGAGACGTGTGGCAGTATGTATCGGAGTACCCTTCGGCTGCCCGGACAGCCAAGACATCATGGCACGTGATCGATGTGTTTTTGCTGGGTAGAACTTTCAGATAAGGAGAGTTCGAGTGATCGCAAACATGGAAATGTGCTTTGCGATTCAAGCGGCTTCGAAAGTACACGAGCGCGGGATAGCACAGCCACTTGTCACAGTATCCAAGCCACTTGCCGACGCCGGATGTGGTTCGCCCAGCGATGCGTCCCAAAATCGAAACCGGTCGCCAATGCTGGACCTCGATTCCACGATCGGCAAGCTCGCGATGCAGCAATACCGCAAACCGTTCCATGCTTTCTTGTTGATCTGGAAGGTAGTTTCCAACCAGGACCACGTGCGAGGGAGCTTGTGCCGGAGAAGAGGCTGGTACAGAAGCGGAACTTTCAATCCGCTCAACGGTATGTTCTTCCAGAGCAATCACAGAATCGTGCTATCGATATCAAATCGGGTTGGGGATGTGCCAATCGTTAGCGACAGGCACGTCAGAATCAATCCGCACTTTTAGCGAACTTGATTTAGGGGCGACCGCTTTGTCGCAGACCGATTGAAAGGACAATGGTCGCCCTTTGCAAAAATCGATCTCAGTCAGGCGTCTTGAACACCAAAGAGGAATCGTCTGTGCAAAGCTAAGCGTGACTTGGCGTCGAGGGCTTCAGTGCGGCTATGACAAGGCCCAGAACCAACGCGTGGAAACCAAGTGCCGTGGGTTGCGCCCACCCACCCTGGGCGATGATCAGCAAAGCAAAGCTCATGATCATCCAGGCTAGCGGCGAACCTTTGCTGATCTGGATGAACGATAGCCACAGCAGGTGTAGTGCGAGAACACAGCGCAAGAACACGAGCGAAACGCCTAGGAACGGGCCGATCTCACTGATCGTTCGGCCCCATTCGGCTTCGGCGAGAACGAACTGAACTTTGCCAGTGGCTAACTTCGCCCCAACGTTTGTTCCCAGACCAAGGCCCGCGCCGAAAATCGCTTTGTCAGTTGAATTGGCAACCGCCGTGATCATCCCCCCGAGGAATCGATCACCCAGCGTTCCCTCAAGGCCACCTTCGGCTTTCGAGGCGGAGGTGAACCGCGTGGTCAGGACTTCGATAGCAGTTTGAAAGACAGGCGTCATCGCAAGGACACCGATGCCAAGTCCAATCCCGATCAATGCCGGGAATAGCATCTTCGCATACTTTGGCCGACGAACCGCAACCATGGTGGTGAAGCAAATCGTGATGAAGACTTGGAAAACAAGTGCACGACTGATCGAAATAGGAATCGACGCGATCAATGCGATTGTCGCACCGAGCAGCACAAGCCGATTTGTCTGGCGAGGTTCAAGCCAGAAGTAAAAGATAAAAGCGCTGGATAGACTTAGGAACAGTGTCAGTCCGTTTGTGAACGAGAAAGTTCCGGGCGGGCGGAAGTAGCCCATCGCACCGTCGAATCCCGCTCCTTCCATGTCTCCGCCGACACCGCGGTTGACCCATGCGGATTGCGGGCTGATGAACTGGAATCCGGCAAGGATCACCATGAAGATCGTGATCCATAAAAAGACCTCACCAAGCTTGATGACATCCTGACGACTGAAGACCTTTCCGATCACAAATGCGAATGGAAAATGCACCAGCATCAAGCGGGCACCATACGCGGCGACAAAGGGATGGCCGTGCCCGGAAAAGACGGCCCCTATCGTGGCGATGACTCCGATCAAAACGACAGTCACCACATAGGTATTAACCGGCAAAAGACGGTGCCGGCCGGCCAGCAGGATCACACCAAGGGCAATCGGATCACGGATCACTAGCAACGGAGTTGCCAATCCGGGGAGGAACCATTTCCGCAACGCTCCTTCGAAAATCAGCAGCAGCACATAAGCCCAGATCCCGTAGCGAATCAGTCGAACGCCGGACGTGTCCAGTGGAGACGTTAGTGCTGAGCAGTCGCGAAGGCTGCTTACCGATGAATGCGAAGGAATACTTATTTCCGACATCGACGATTAGGAACGAGTGTCCGCTTTCATATCGCGGAAACAGATCAAAGCAGAATGTTGAAGACGATTGCTTTGAGACATTGTCTCAATTTCACGATCAAAGAATCTGTGATCGAAAGCCGACGCTATGCGGCTTGTCGGTCCGTTTTCAGGAACTGTTGGATGCTCGCTGCCAACTCGTCGCCGTAACGATGCCAAGGCCTTGCGATAGCGGATTGGCGTGCCTGTTCGCCCACAGTCGCGACGAGGTCAGGTTTGTCCAAAAGTTCTTGAATCTGATTCCGCAACGAATCCGTGGATCCGGCAGAAACGATCCAGCCGTTTCTACCATGCTCGATCAAGTCTGGGCCAGCCGTTCGGTTGGTCGTAATTACGGCTGTCCCTTGCGACATCGCTTCGGTGATGACAAGACCGAAGCCTTCGAACAGAGAGGGAAACAACAGCACGTCGTGCTGCCGCATCAGTTCGATCACGTGTTGGTGCGGCAGGGATGGGATCCAGCGACAGCGTCGCAAAGCTGCATTCAATGCTTTGCAGTCTTGGACCATCGGTTTACCCACGATGGTCAGTTCGACTTCAGTTCCGAGTTGTTCGAGCGCAGCAAACATGTCAGCGATACCTTTACGCTGTGACAGTCCGCCGACAAACAGAAGCTTTAGTTTTCTCTTTTGAACACCGTCGTAGTCACGCGGGGCTTCTGCGGGAGGAAAGCCGTAGGGGATCACTTCGATCGGCGCCAGTGGCCCGTCAAAGTTTTCGAGCGTCTTTTTGGTGAACTGGCTCGCGACATAGATACGGTCTGCCAACCGAAGTTCTTCATCTTTGTAGGCGAGCTTTGTCGGTGAGTCACGCAAGCTTGTGATTGTACTGGCCCACTCCGGCCATCGCTTGGCTTCTTCGGAAAGAAGCATTCGCTGTGTTTTCCAGTATCCGATAGGCAGATCATAAATGCACCGGACTCCGTTCTGGCGAGCAGTGCGGAACGACTCCAGTGCGCCATCTTCGTAGGCATAGACGGCTTCACCGCGCCCTTTGCGAATCGATCGTGCCACACGTCGGTCAATGTCACGATAGACGGCTTCAATTGAGAAGACGCCTTGCTCACGACGCGTTAGGTATTTCAAGTTCGCTTTCGAAGCGAGGATGCGACCGAGTTCACGAATCGCACGATGTCGAGTGTGTTTTCGAGCCTGTTCATCAAAGCATCGTCGTTTCAATTCGCCACACATGGGCAGCGATGAAAGCCGAGACCAAAGGTTGCCCGAATACATTGCCACCGAAGTATGAAATTCACTTAGGATCGATGCTTCGCAGAGACCAGTCAGCGCTGCGCGGGAATTTGCGTTTCCGGTTGGGTGTGCGAAAACGATTTTATTCATCGTTGAGTTTGAATACTCCAAGACTCTTGTTTTGAGCTGCAGTGATGATTTGGTTCTAAATGCGTCGGTGCTTTGTCGCCGGCTCGAAAACCAGCCAGAATCGCGACGTGAGGCTGGTGACAATGGAACAAACTGGCTGTCGAAATTTTGGCTCATCGCAATCAGAAGAAACGATCCGCTACACGCAATCAGCTAACAGTTTGACTCGAGTCACATTGATACATCATGGGAGTCAAAGTCAACTCGAAATTGGGGTGTCAGCACCCGCTGTATGGACGGCGCTGAGTTCTTGCGACAACCCAGGTTGGTTGGGGATCACTGTCGGCTGAGTTGCTTGTTTGTCTGTAGAGCCAGCTGGCGGGCCCAACCAAGCTTCAAACAACGCATACAGTTGGCTCGGTTGATACTCAAACTCGGATGTCTTTCGGTATCCAATCACTTTGGCCGGATTGCCAACGGCGATGGCGAGCGGTGGGATCGATTTGGCTACGACTGCGAATGCTCCGACAACGGCTCCGCGACCCACTGTGACACCTGGCAAAATCGTTGCCCCGGTCGCAACCCAGGCATAGTCATCAATCGTGATCGACTGAGTGATCAACGGCCATTGCGGATCATGGACATCGTGTGATCCTGTAATCAGATTCGCGCCATCATTCACAACGACCGAGTTGCCAATGTTCACCCGGTCAAGAAGCTGGATACTGACCCGACCAATCGCACAGTCATCACCGATGGACAGTTTGTTTAAGTTCCCAGAAACAGAAAGTTCTGAGATCGCAACTCGCTGGCCAAAGTGTTGACACTTTGGCGCGTACTTCCACTGACGATAGACCTGCGTTGTCAAGCCTTTGCCCAATCGCAACCGTTTTCCCCAATACTTGACCCATTGGTAAGAGCCAAATTTGGGGCGGTGGCGATTAGTAACAAGGTACGCCAGCAGCCTCATTTTGCGTTTTTGCATCCAGACATGTGCTGATAATCATTTCGGCATGTTCTTTCACGCCGTGGCTTAAGCTCCATTGGTGCAGACATTCAGAAGTCCGCCTTGCCGTGTGATCGAATTGTCGCTGTGTTTTCGATAGGAGCGACTTCGAAAACATCGGCGGGTGTTCAATGCCGATAAGCTGCGCCAACTGTGCATTGACGCGCGGAGGTGAGATCAATGGCACACCACATCGTGCAAATGCGGCAAGGATCCCGGACTTTTCAAGGTGGTCTGGGTAATAGTTGAAAAAGCCGACTCGTGCCGACAGCATCGTCGAAAGCACTTCATCACCAGAGAGATACCCTGGGCACTGAAGTTCAATCCCGGCGGTCTCGAGTGCTTTGGTATTCCAGTCGGCTTTGGTGCCGATATCGACAATCGTCTTGATGCCATACTTCTGGCAGATGTCAGCAGTCAATTGGGCGCCAGTGCCTTTGGCAAACGCCCGTTTGAAATTCCGACTGCCAAACAGGATCGCGATCGGTTTACGTGACGCGTAAGGGGCAACGTCAATGGGTTCGCCGATGTTGCTGGGCACCGGCAAATAGCCGACGTGCTGATCGGTTTGCTGAACGTATTCGGAAAGCCATGATGCACTTAAACGACGGTTGGTCAGCACATGGTCGCTGGACTTTGCCAGTGACTCGGCAACACGTCTTTGACGGCTGCTATGCCAAAACGTTCGACGCCATGGCCATGCGGTGGCGTACAACTCGTGAAAGAAAGTGACGATGGGAATCGATGCGAAACAGTCCGGTCGATCGTTCATCGCTGCGGCCAACCAATCGGGGGCACCGTCACGGCTGTAACCATACCCGCTGTAATGCAGGACAACTGCGGTGATGTCAGATTCGATGCCGGCCAATTGCTCTTTGAGGTGTCCCCAAAACTGGGCCGCGAAAAATTCCGTCGTTGTCGATCCATCGTACGCGTTGATGCGGATGATCTTGGTCTCATATTCTCGGTCCAGCAGTTGCATTTGATCGCAAACTGCAGACGCGTAATCTGTGACACCACAGCCTTCGGCGCGTGAGTTGGGAACGAGATGAATGATCATTGGGCCTCCACGGCCATCATTCTGTAACATGTCAGTCAGGGTGTTAGTTTGTATGAGGTATGGTCAAGCCGGAACGAAGTGTGGTTCCAAAGGCTTTGCGCCTCGTCGTCGATCCAAGGCGTCTTGGTAGATCCTTGCCGCGCGGTCCGCGACGCGATCCCAGTCGAAAGGAGACGCCGCTTCAAGACACGATTCGGATGCTTGTGAATAAAAAGTTGAGTCGTTTGCCAGTTGTTCAATCAGGTTTACCGAAGCGTTCGTGTCGCCCGGATTGACGAGCAAGTCTGCCGGAACAAAGTGTTCTGCGCCTGGCGATTTAAAGGCGATCGTCGGTAGTCCAGACATGATCATTTCCAAACAGCCAAACGGGAAGCCTTCGATATAGCTGGGGAAAATTCCAATCGCTTGCGCGGCTAATAGGTTGGGTAACTCGCCATTGTCGAATCGCATCACCACTTTGATTCGATTTTGGTGTTCGGGCAAAAAGTGACTACGTACCTGTTGTTCGGTTTGGAATAGGCCTTTCGCTCCCAGGATGGTTAGCTTGAAGTCCGGATCTCGGCTCCACAGCTGGCCCATGATCTTTGCCAGATCCAGGCATCCTTTGCGATAATCAAACGTTCCGACGAACACGATCGACTTCGTATCGGTCGTCGATGATTGCTTCGCTCTTGCTGAACGGAGGTTTATTGCACGGTCCGATTGGATACCGTTGGGAATTACCTCGATAGCGGTTTTTCGAACCCCGTCGGCTCTTAACGCGTCGGCATCCCACTGCGTGAGAGCATGAACTAAGTCCACGTTTTGGCAAGTGATTCGCTGTCCCACCCGGCAATCTTCTTTAGACCATAATGATCGGGGTCTGATTACCTGTTTCGCCTTTTGTGCGATACGTCTTGCCAAGCTGAATTGCGGTTGCGGAACAGAAATCAGAGTGTGATAGACCCCCACCATCGCGGGTCGAGCAACCAGCAACATACCCTCCGGCATCGATTGGCGTGGGAAAGGCAACGTGTCTGCCTCCACCAACGCGATGTCGAGCTCGGATTCATTGTTGCAAAGGAACCGCCTTAGTTTCTGCTGATATTCGATGTAGGCTTCGCGACTGGTGGTCGGTTCGGCACCGATGTCTTCGGCACCAAAAACTTCAGTCTGCCATCCTTGACGTTCGAGTGCCTCGGCGAATTCGACCCGATTCTTGGACGCACCCAAGGCACGAGAAACGCGTATCGGTGTGAACAATCCGATTCTCAATTCCTTTCTCCAAGGGCTTGGAACTCTTGATTGAGGCGAATGCCAACTTGTTCGCTGCTATAGGCATTCATTGCCGAGGTTGCATTTCCAGACATGTTCAAAAAGCGTTGCTCATCATCAATCAACTGTTCGATGGCGGACGCATAGCATGACACCGTATGCGAATCGACGAGCACTGCTTCGTCCGGGTTGCTAAGGAACTCTTTCGGGCCGCCGGAACGATGTGCGACCGGCACACAGCCAGCACACATGGATTCTAAAATTGCACGTCCGTATGGCTCGTCATGCGATGTCGACAGGTGGATGTCGCATTCTTCGTGCAGTTTCCAAACCTGTTGATTTGGGATCGCACCAAGAACCTGAATTGACGATGTCAGATCAAGCTGCTGAATCATCGATTCAATCTGTTGACGAAGTTTGCCTTCACCGGCCATCGTCAGATGAACATCGTGCCCACGATCGACCAATTGTTTGATGATCTGCACTGCCTTCATCGGATATTTCTCTGGGCTCAGTCTTCCGACCCAAGAAAGCCTCCACGTCGGTTTGGCACATCGGACGACCGCACGAATATCGGCGGGCCGTTGTATGATGACGGGAATAGTAATCACCCGTCCGCTAATGTCGGCTCGCTGACGAAACGATTCGGTCAGCTTTAAACTGGTCGAAAGGATCAGGTCAGCTTTCTGCAGCGTCTGTTGCCAACCTCGAGCACCAAGACGTGACGCAAGATGGCTGGGACGATAGGGGATGCGTGACGCCTTCTTTTCACTTGGCCAGCTTAAGAAAATAGGGCCGACCACAAGTGGCAATCCGTTGGTCGTTGGACAGACCGGGCAAAGTGATTCAAAGGGATTCCCTCGCCAAACGATGTCGTACTGCGCCCCTGCACGCACCGCGTCACGAAATCGTTGGTTGATTCGCTTGCCAAAGTCAAACCGGTGCAAACTTTTAAGCGGAAAGCTGCTTTTGAATGTTTCGATGGAAGCCCCGACCAACTGCTTCTTCAGTGCGACGTTGGCGCTGTAACCATCAAACTGATACCCGTGGGCAATCAAAGATTGCAGGTAGTCATAGAAGATCAGCCCTTCACCATGGGGAAGGTGGTCAGTGAAGCACTCGGTGGCGCTATGGACGAACACTTTCATGCTTTGCCCTTCGCGTTGGATGATGGAAAAGGATCAGCAGGGACTTCCAACCCTAGGAACGGCGCGATCTTTTCAAACGAAAGTTCGCCTTTCGAAATATCCAGCACCAGCAACTTGTCTGGCCGATCAGAAAAATGATCGCGAACTTGGTTTTCGTGACGGTTCCACGCTTTGGCTAGCTTCGGTTCGTCGTAGTTGGTGCAACCGTAGATCGAATAGTGAAGCTCGTCAGCCAGTTCACCGACCGCCCAGCCTTTTTCGTAGCGACCTTTATCCAGCAACCATTCCATGCTGCTTAGCCAGTCGGTCATCGGACGGGTCGTATGAATGAACTTCGCGTCTGGGAACTGCCGGTCAAAGCTCTGGTAGTAAAGCGGCACTGGCAGATCCGAAAACGCATCGTTTTTCTTTAGGATCTCGCTCGGATCATGACAACGCATCGCTTTAAGTTCTCGATGCAGTTGCCAACGTTGAATCAGCCCTCGATTCAGCTTGGGTTGAAATCGCTCGATGCCGATCTTTTCCGGTTGTCCAAAAATGGCGAATGGAAAATGGCAAGCGCGAAGACCCAGGTATCGGAAGCCTTCGTAAATCGACGTCGTTCCGGTTCGAGACAGTCCGGTGCAAAAGATTTTCATATTGGTCATCGTCGTTGGGTTAGATCGAACGGAACATGGCTGAAACGCGGCGATTGGCAGCAGCTTCTTTCAACAACGAATGGGCTTGATGGATGTGTTCATTTCCAAGACGTCGTGCACTTCCAATGTCTCCGATTCGAAGAGCCGCCTTGGTTTGAAGACGTACCCCCTTTATCCAGTTGACCATGCAAGCGGTCCAAACCGGCCTGGATTGGCGAACTCGCTCGGCGGCAGCGACATCACCTTCAAGGCTGGCGCGTATCGCATGAAAGAATCGGTGCGAAAGCGACTGTTGATGCGAAAGCCATGGTTTGGCTTTCGCCATGTAGTGAAGATTGACCCCTTCGCTTACCAGCTGTTCCAATGTCGCGACCGACGGTTCGTGTCCCGGCTTGATTTGATAGTTGGAGTTCTCTGACAAGTACTTGCATTTGCCCGCGAAAACGACGTTCAACGCCGATTGATCCCAGTACAGACAGCGTTTGGGATGACCCGTGAGGATTTCGGACGCACGAACGAAAAGTTCTTCGTTGCGGATCCGATTCAGGTCCATGAAGATCACACCGCAATTGAAATACCGGTGGGCGAGGACTTCGGGGAATTCATCGGCGAACAATCGTGAATCTAGGTCGCCCTCGTATCCCCATTCTTTGACAACACCGACAATCGCATCGCCGAGTTCTAACGATTGGAACTCAGCAACGTTGCGAGTCATGACGACGTCGGTATCAACGTATAGAACTTTGTCGGCGTCAAGGATTCGTGGGATTAACAGCCTCGCATATGTCATTTTGGAGTCAAAGTAAAACTCCGGGAAACCGTCAAAGTGCGAGACATCCAGTTCGTGGTCGGTTAGGGTGAATCGCCCACGAATTTGTCCCAGTTGCTTCCGAAGTTCTGCCAGTTCGTCTGATGCGATTCCGTCATGCAGTAAGTGGAAATCAATATCCACATCCGGACTGAATTTGAGGATTGAACCCCACGTGA
Source organism: Stieleria sp. JC731 (assembly GCF_020966635.1). Lineage (NCBI taxonomy): Bacteria > Pseudomonadati > Planctomycetota > Planctomycetia > Pirellulales > Pirellulaceae > Stieleria > Stieleria sp. JC731. The sequence goes on from NZ_JAJKFQ010000001.1 coordinate 1,547,208, forward strand.
CAAATAGACCGGGAAGGTATCGCGAGTCACTGGCGGAAACGACTGTTAGGTTAGTCATGCTTTATTATTGACAGAGTGACTTTGTGAGGGCGACTTCGTGAAGGCTGCTGTTGTTGTTAGAGCTCGCAATGCGTCCCGGTCCCCGGTTCGGTTTTGCGACTTGGCTGGTCATTGGTCGTTCGATCCGACTGCTTTTTCGGCGCGGTAGTGCACAAAGAAATTAACCGTGTGAATTAACGGTCCGAAAACATTGCCGATAAGCGAAGCACACAAAGCGCTATAAACAGTTGTCGGCGGAAATAAGGCATATCCGGCGGTCACGATCGTCAGGTTCAGTGGCATGAAGATCCAAGGGTTCATCACAAACCCTCTCGCCGAATTGAGCGATTGGATACCGAAACGGATCAACGTGATCGCACAGATAATCGCCATCAGGATCAGTTCGTGATTCAAACCTGCATACTGATCCCCCAACAACCAAAGCAATTGATCAGGTAGCAACCCGACGGCGACAACGATCCCAGCGCCACAGATCCAAAGCAACGTTTGGACTTGAAAGAAACGCGTGAGGATGACCGGCGATTCGATCGGCAATCGCGAAAACCTTGGCACGATCAGGATGTTGAAAACTGATTGAAAGACCGCGATCAGTAACGCAAGACGTCCCAAAGCGCCGATCTGAGCAACTGCATCTGTTGAGCCGAAGAACGAGATTAGCCAGATGTTGATTTGACCCAAGAATGAAATGTAGATCGCGCCAGGAAAGGAACGTTTGACAATCCGCATGATGTTCGAGCGGACGGTCGGGTCTTCTGTCTGGTGAAAGTCTGCATAACGCAGCGAAAGCTGTCTGTATCGCCAGTTGCAAAATAGCTGCGAAATCCCAGTGGCAAGGATCGCCAGGAATCCAAACGGAGCTGTAATCAAGAACCCCGCTGTCATGACCATTCGCAATAAACCGGTGCCGATCAGCGAATTCTGAAGCGGCTTGATGCTCTGATGAAGCTTCGGCGCGACCTCAAAAATCTTGGTCGAAAGACTGACCAGGAACGTCGGAATGATGACCGCGATCATCGTCGCCGTCATTGTCCACGATGCACCGTGTTTTTGAAAAAGCAGAATCAGGATTGGCGCCGAAACCAAGATGCACGCCGCAGCAAACTTGCGACGAAGGTTCATTCCGGTTGCTAAGACGACACCCAAACGAGTGCGGTCTCGCCAAACCTTTCCACCTTGTGATACCACGCCAGTGGTGACGCCCGAATCGGCGATACAGCCCATGGTCGAAAGCATCGTATTGGCCAATGTGTATAGCGCGTACTGTTCGATCGACAGCAGGCGGATGACCATAATGCCGCAGCAAAAGGCAATCGCTTGGACGGCCAGTTGCCCTGAAATCGTCACCGACAGCAACCGTCCCCAGTCTGATATCCGTGCGGCGTAGGGGGACGCTTGGATGCGTGTCAGCATGAACGAAATGTGAATCCGAGAATCGAGAGTGAGTTGTGTGGCTGGATCATGAAGCCACCGCGGCGAAACGGTCGCAATCACTTTCAAGCGGGTGCCTTCCTAGCAGGCGCCTTCGCGGAACAGTGCGGTTTTTACCGTCCGCCACAGGATGAACAGGTCCATCTCGATCGACCAGTTATGCAGATAGAATCGATCCAGGAACACCCTTTGTTTGTAGCTCGTTTCGTTTCGTCCTGAGACTTGCCATAGCCCGGTGATTCCGGGACGAACCATCTGGTAGAGGGCGAAGACTTCTGGGTGATCTTGGATGTACTCCCGGTCGTAGTCTTTGCCATCGATGATGGGCCGCGGTCCGACCAAACTCATCTCACCATAGAGAACGTTTAGCAATTGAGGGATTTCGTCGAGGCTGGTCTTGCGAAGGAAGCAACCGAGCTTGGTGACGCGAGGGTCGTTTTTAAGCTTGTGCGTTGATTGCCACTCTTTTTTCGCATCGGGGTTGTTTTGCAAATAAGCTTGCAGCTTTTTGTCAGCCTCGCAAACCATGCTGCGAAACTTAATTGCCCTGAAGGGATGGCTAAATCGACCGACCCGGTGTTGGTAATAGAAGACCGGTCCGGGATCAAAAATTTTGATGGCCAATCCGATCGCCAGCATCAACGGAAACCAAAATGGCATTGTCAGGACGACGAGCGTCAAGTCCATGATGCGTTTGGTTAACAGCATATGCGGGTGCGTCAGCACAGTTCGACAGTGAAGTTCGATGTTGTTTTCGACTTGGCAAAGCCTTGCCGTTTCTGTGGGGTGGCCCGCAGAATTCAATGGCATCACGACATGCGGCACCCCTTGGAACGAATGAAAGTCGTACCATTGGTCACTGCCTGGGTCTGCGATCGCCAAACGGCAGGCACCGGCACGATTCATGATCGCTTCAAGGTCCGATAAAGGGCCTAACCATTGGCTCGTCGATCGCTTCATCGTGCCGGCGATCCGAGTCGCCCCGGTGTGCGGGACTGACTTCTTTGTCACATCGTTTTTGGCGTCAAAATGCGGGCCAGAGACCGGTTTTGCGTTTTCACTCGCTTCGGCATGCCAGTAGCGATCGGGATCAAAAACGATTCCGGCTGCACGTAATCCATGCTGACGAGAACTGTTCAGTCGTGTTAGGGTTTGGCGGCATTCGGGACCATTGCCAAGAATCACAACAGGTTGTGTCCACCAGTCAAAACGCGCCAAGATCTTTCTTGCCAGCGGGCGAGCCGAAGCGAGAGTCAGGAAAAGCGTGATCGTGAAAACAGCCCAAGTCATCACTGGACCGATCACCCAATCATGCTTGGTCATCAACGCGAAGCCGACTACCACGGACAGTAACATCGATGTCCGCAGTATGCTGCGAAACTCGGTCGCGTAACTTTGACCGCAAGCGGGATAGAGTCCATTGAGGTGCTGCATCCATAAAGTCAGTGCGGTCACGCTCGTGGCGAAGACGGCCGAAGTCTCGAAGCTCGTCCAGATACCTAGCGCCGTCGATATCGCCAGTGCGGTGATGACACACAACGCGTCAACAATCACGAGCGGTGCTGATGTGCGGACGTCTTGCCAAGCTTGTCTGCGACCCATTTCCATGATCGCGAACATACTCAGTGGCGTCATTGCCCTGGGGCGTCCCTGGGATGCCATCTCGGCATGATCCAGTGTGACATTTGGGTCACCTTGACGAACCGCGCGTTGGTCTAGCGTGGTAGTCATTGATGTGCCTTCCTTGAGATCCGAGAGTTTGAGTTTCGAGGGGTTGATTTAACAGCACAATCGAAATTTGAAAGCAGCACCCGTCGCGGGAACGCCTTTCGATTTAGTGTTGGATTCATTTACGAGCAACCGTTAATGAATCATGTCCATTGACTGGTGGAGGAGACTGAACCATTGGCGGTTCCATTTGGTAGCTATCCAGTGGTGATTCCGCATCGTCAAATCGTCTTGTCGAGTTCGTCGTTGTTGACGGTTCGTCAACGCGATAGTGACTTTGGTAGCTGCTCAGATACCCGTATTCATGTTTGGCAAAGTAGTTGTATGCCGAATAGCCAAAGCGGCCATCATCGGGATTGACCACAACGCCATCGATTGTGGCACCTTGTTGACCAAGCAAACTTGAGGCGCGATGCACTAGCGGCGCGTTGTTCGATTTGACTTTGGTGACCAGCAAACAACTGTCAACGCGTGTCGCGATGATCGACGCGTCCGTCACAGCCAAGATCGGTGGTGAATCAATCAAGACGACGTCGTAAACACTACGCATGTGTTCGATGAATTTTGCGAACCGTTGCGACTCCAGCAATTCAGACGGGTTGGACGTTTTCGTGCCGCTCGGACAGAGCGTGAGGTTCAGTTGTTCGCATTCGTTCAGGCACATCGACAAGGCGCGGTGGCCTCGCATCAGGTCGGAAAGACCCAATGAGTTTTCGATTCCAAACACATAGTCAATCATTGGTCGACGCATATCGGCATCGATCAGTAGAACTCGTTTTCCCGTCTGTGCGATCGAGACGGCGAGGTTGCAGATCGTTGTGGTCTTCCCGTCACCGGGGCTTGGGCTTGAAAGTAGAAAGACGTTTTTGTTTTCACGTTTGGCCAGAAGCAAGATCGATGTTCGCAAAGCTCGATAGCTTTCCGCTTCGTTCCCACAAGGCTGATGGAACGTCGCCACCATTGGCGAAATTTTCGAATCGGGGATCGCAGCCTTCTGAAGCTTTCTTGATGATAATTGTGGGGCATGAGCCAAGATCTTTGCCCCTACGGCTGCTTCCACTTCTGTCGGGTTGCGGAATGTGCGATCGCGAATTTCTGCAATCATGGCCAAGACCAAGCCGAGCATGACGCCTGACATCACACCGGAGATTGCGATTTTTGATTTGCTGGGCCAAAACGGAAAGTTGGCAGCTTTGGGCGTCACCAGCAGATCGGTTGCAAACCCGGAGTATTCGTTGCTGAGTGTTAGTTCCTGAAGACGTTTGAAGACTTCGTCGTATCGAGCTTGTGCGCGATCAAGATTGGCACGAAGCGAATCTCCTTTGAGCACAGTCAGCTCGACTTCTTTGGCCAGCTCCGTTTCTCGCTCCGATTGTGCCAGCAGCTCTTGTTCGCGATTGGTGAACTGATTGATGTCGCTTTTAAGGATCTCGAAATAAGTTTTCAGAATCTCAGCCGGTGGAAGGTCGAATGCCTCAGCTGAGTTTGCGTCCGCGACAGATTCTTCGTCCTCGGAATCGGCTGTGCGATATTGGTCGACATAGTCGCGAATGCTTTGGATTTCCGCTTCCAACGCTCGAACGCTTGGGTGTCCAGCGCCATAGGTTGTGCGGAGGACATGTCGTTGACTGGAAAGCCCCATTAACCTTTGGAATTCGACCTGCCAAGACTGACGCTCCATCGCGTTGTCGATTTCTTCTTGGCTGTCGGCAATGTGTTGAACTTTGCGTCGTTCTTTGATTTGGACCAGCGCGTTCAGTCGTGAGATGTCTTCTTGAGACAAGAGCGACATCACTTGAGCATCCGTGACCTCTTCGGGGTCTTTGCCTTTGGTCGCATTGACGATCACTTGACGACGCGAATTGGCATCTGCCAATGCCTGGCGAACTTTGGATAATTCCGTCTCGATGCTGCGAAGCCGTGAACGGTGAACGTCATCGGACAGCCCTCCGGAACCGACAAGTGCGGGAACCGAGGCGACGAATTGACGATACTCTTCATCAGCCAAGCGGAGTTCGTTTTCGTTCTGTGCTTGTGTCGTCGCAATCAGTTCGACCGCTTGCTGTCCGACTGACTTCGATTGGGTTTCGACGTAAGAGTGGTAGGCTTTGAAAACCGCGTCGAGGACTTTTGCGGCGACCTCTGGATCAGAATCTTCGTACGTGGCATTCAGGATACTCGCCTCGCCTGCTTTGTTGATCGCGAGGCCGCGAGAGATCTGACCGACGTTTTTGTCGAGTCCGAAGTCGTCGATCGCCTTCTGCAAAATCTTTGGGCTGGTGAACAGCTGCATGTGAGTTGCAAGGATCTTGTCTTGCACGGGAATCGTTGAATCGTCCGAGGAACGGACTCCCTTACGTGCGATTTCGCTGGACTTTTGCGAAACCAGGACGGTCAAGCTTGATTGGTAGAGCGGTTGTTGTTTTTGGTAATAGATCGTCGCGGCGGTCGATCCGACCAGCAGACCGAAGGCGATCAGATGGATTCGGCGGCGAAGCATTCCGGCCAAATCCAGATTGAAATCTAGCTCTCGCTCGTTCGATTCGGATGCGGGGGCATTTGTCATCAGTGAACCGCTGTTGATTTGGGAGCAGAATTGGAAAAGAACGGCATCAGGAGTTGATACCGGTGAGCGAATGGCATGCGTTCGGAAGATTAAGAAGGCGGGCGATGATCGACCGTTCAGGCACTCGCAAGTTCAGGTTTGCAAGTCCGCCGACCGTAAAGCCTGTTATCAAACTGATGTGGCTGAGACGGATCGGTTTGCGTTTGGCATCAACACAGCAGCGTCGAACGAAAAGCTTTGCTGGCTGAATAAGGCTCTCAGAATGATTCGTTGTCATCGAAGACCTCCGAAATCTTCAAGGAACCGATTGGCGTAGAGATGAACTTTGCAAAGGACCGAGCCGTTAAGCGCGGACTTCGTCCCTTTGGGTGACATCTACACCTTTTCGGGAAGTGGGTTATTCGCATGCCGCTGCCAATCGCATCATCCCGAAGTGGCCAACGAACGATATGGGTTGTAATGGTGATGGCAAGGAACACAAATCGAAATTTCGATTATCAAAACCAAGGGCGTCGATGTTCGTCTTGTCGATCACTACCGAGGATTGGCTTGGAATAGTTCTTGGTGGAATTCGATTGGTCCACGTTTTGTTTGTGCGCGACAGTTGTAACAATCCAACGATGGTTGTTGCATAGACCTGCAGTTGTTCACTGTGTTGGCAGGCAATCAATTCGACTCATCATGTTGTCATCACTGTCATGTCAGTGGTGGCATACTCAATAGGACAGGAATGGATCGTACGTGGACGCTGTTTCTGTTTTCGCGTCGTTTGCCTTGTGTCAATTCGTGTCACCGGCGATGAACATTCGGCGAAGCTGTCTTTTGTTATCCAGAAGAACACGTTCCGTTGACATCGATGCGAATACATCCAACGACGAAAAACTTTGTGATTTAGTACGCGTCCTTCTGAGTCGATTTGTTCAGGGATTAGTTGTTGCTCGAAAAGCATTCATCATTGTCTTGGGGCTGGTACCACCATCAGCCGCAGTATGAATACCTGGGGAACAAGTACCTGAGATCAGTTGCAGTACTTTTCCCACAACAAGCATTCGCCGTACCAAGAAGGCAGCTGATCAACGTGGTTTCAGCCGCTTTAGAGGACGGCAGAACGAGCCATGCAAGCGGGCAATCGCGCAAGGTGAACTTCAGTGCCTGCTAAGCTAACTGCAATGGTGTTGCAGTTGGCACAACTGCGTTGAATCGTTTGCCCAGAGAAGATCTGTCAAAACGCAAGTTACACAGAGATGTTCGCGCGCGTTCACGAACGAACGTTTAAAGGACGCGCAGTCTTGCCTATAGATGTGGCGGGGGGGATGGAGGTCACCGCTTGTCTTCGATAGCAACTATTTGCTGTCTAGTTGTATCTTTTTCGATCAGTGCCCGCCTCTTCGAAGACGGGCCAGTGAAGACGGGGATTCATGGATGGGCTATTTCAGGCCATAACCACTAGGACGTTTGTTAAGTGCTCCACGCACTCCTAGTTCACGTGGGTCCCTCGCGATCTTGTCACTGAAGATTCTTACGTCGTCCATGATCGGACGAAGCTTGGCTGTGGCCATTTCAATGTTCTCAAGGGTTCGCTTTAGGTTCCAATACATTTCGTCGTCCTGCAGTAGGCGTCGAATTGTTCCGTCACTGTTGTTCAGCGTCGCGCCGAAGGATTCGACCTGTCTCAACGTTCGATCAAGGTTCCGCAGGCTTGTCAGTGCTTGGGCAACGATTTCATCGCTGTTTTCGGCGATCGGATCGGTAATGGTCTCAATGTTCTTGATCGCGTTTTCGGCAGAGCTAAAGCTGCGTTTGGCCGATTGCACGGTGTCTCGCACGGCATCAACGGTTTGGTTGACGTTCTTCACGGTCTTCTCCGCTTCGATGCCGACACGTTCAAACTGATTGCCGACTCCACGGAAACTGTCAAAGGTCTCCTGAGTTGAACGGAAGGTCGCTTGTGCTTCGGTCAGCACCGTTGGCAGTTCCGCCATCGCTTGTTTCAGGTCGTCGTTGGCAAGCACCCCTCGGACTTCACGCATCGCGCCTTGAAACTCCACCAATGCTTGTCGGGCTTCTTGTGACAAGTCACCGAGTTCATCGTTTGCGGTTCCGACAACGTTTTGGGCATCGCCAACGAGCTGACTGACGTTGTCACCGACACTCTTCAGCGAGTTGCTCGCGTCTCGAACAGACTGTAGCGTCAGACGGAGTTCGTCTTCCATGTTCGTCAACAGGTCAAACGGGTCGTTGCGTTTAACGTCGCGGCTGATCCACTGTTCGTTGGTGTAGCGTTGCTCTCGCACGACTGGCAGTTGATCGTCCCAGACGGAAACCAGTTCTTCTTCATCCGCCTTATAGAATTCCAGCTTTGCATCGCGCGTGATCAGCGATCCGGTCACGATTCTGGGCAGATACTCGTGAGTCAGTCGATCCTGGTAGGCCGATTCGATGGCAATGCGCACCAACACATCCTTGTCTTGAAGCTTCTTTTCCAAGACTCGGCCGATCTCGACACCACGCAGCAAAACTTTGGTGTTGCTGCTGATGCCATCGGCGTTGGGGAACGTCACGTTGAGTTCAAACTCACGAGTGAGCACCCTTGGGACGGCACCAAAGAGAAACGTCAGGATTATCCCGATGCCGATCGCCGCTATGACTAAAACGCCAACACCGAATCTAAGTCGATTGTCATCCATCGCTATTTCGAAAGCTCCTTCATCCGGTCGCCAGCTTCACCGCGGACGAATTGGCGAACACGTTGGTCAGGCGACTCCTCAAGGCCTTCGGGAGGCCCGTCATAGAGGATCTGTGATGCTTGGCGATCAAGCCTTGTCCTGGGGTAGAACATCAACACTCGATCGGCAACCTTTTGCGCCGTCCGCATGTCATGCGTCACAATCACGCTTGTGACCGGATAACGGCGGCGTACATCAAGCATCAGTTCGTTGATCACGTCGCTCATGATCGGGTCGAGTCCTGTTGTCGGTTCGTCGTAAACGACAAGCTCCGGTTCTAAGATGATCGCACGTGCAAGTCCGACTCGTTTTCGCATACCGCCACTCAATTCACTCGGTCGCTTGCGTACAACGGACTTTGGCAAGCCGACTTCTTGTAGGTGTCGCATCACCCGTTCGCGGATCTCATCTGCGTCGGCGCCTGTTGATTGACGCAGCGGAAAGGCTACGTTGTCAAAGATCGACATGCTGTCGAAGAGTGCCGCGTTTTGGAAAACAAAGCCGAACCGTCGTCGAACATCGCTCAAATGTTGCGGTGACAGTTTCGCAAGATTCAGTTTGTCAAACAGGATTGCACCGCGGGTCGGCGTGATCAGTCCGACCAGTGTTTTCATGAAAACGGTTTTACCGCAGCCGCTTTCGCCAATAACGGCAACCGTTTCGCCTGCGGGGATCGATACGGTCACATCGCGAATGATCGTCTGTGATTCGAAAGTGACTTCGATCTGTTGTGCTTCGACCAGCGGTTTATTAGCAGGTTGTGTTGTTTCCGCGTCAGCCGAATCTGTGTGATCCGCCATTGGCCGTTGATTCGGCTGCAATGGTTCATTGGAAGTTTCGTCACTGCTCATATCTGGAAGCTTGCCCCCGACGGATAGAGCATGAAATAGATCTCATCCAAGATGATGTTAAGCGCCAAGTCGATCGCCAGGATCATCACGAACGAATAAACGAACGCCGAGGTCGCTGCTTTGCCAACGCCGTCCGCACCGGGTTTGCAATGAAAGCCCTGGTAGCAGCTGACGATCGCGATGATGCCGCCAAAGAACACACTCTTGAAGATTCCGCTAAACAGGTCGAAGCCAACCACGCCGTCGCGGGATCGCGTTAAGTAAGCGGCATGGTCGATTTCTAAGATGTTGACGCTGTAGAAGTAGCCTCCAACAATTCCCATGAAGTCTGCCATGATCGTCAATGCAGGGATCAGCATGATGCAGGCCAAGAATCGCGGGACCACCAAGTAGTGAACCGGGTCGGCGCCCATTGTTGTCAGCGCGTCAATCTGTTCGGTGACTCGCATCGTGCCCAGTACCGCAGCCATGGCACTTCCGACACGTCCGGCAAGCATGGTCGCCGCAAGCACCGGTCCCAGTTCACGTACCAATGATGTGTTAATCACCACACCAAGGTGAGTCTCCAGGCCGATCGCGTGAAACTGGTAGTACGTCTGAACGGCAAGAACCATTCCGATAAAGGTCCCCGTTAGCGCGACCACCGGCAGGCTTAAGACTCCGATTTCGTAGAAATTGGTCAGCAGCGTTCCGCGTTGCGGAAGTCGCGAAAAAATCCAGACCAGCATTCGCCAGGCGAATAGTGCGATATCGCCAACCGTTTCGACGCCATCGACAACTGCCGATCCCCACTGGATTACCCAGGCTGAAAGCATCTCCCTGGCCGAAGGCGGACCTTCACTGCCGGATCGCTTTTTGTCGGTGGGAACCGATGTGGACATTGGGAACAGACGCTTGTGATGAAACAGGTTCGGTACCGAAGTAAAGCCGCATTGATACCGAAGCGGCGAAATCGGATTGGTACACCGGATATCGGTCTGTATCGGCAGGGCTGACTTTGCGGATGAGGCAAAGTTGCGGGGTATTTCGGAGTGGCGAAATCACAGGTCTGTCCAGTAGGTCCGCTCGGGGGGACCGCATGCCTCGAAAGGCCGTTTTCACCCGTGAACGTTTCAACTTTCGTCCGTGTCGATTAAATCGCCATCTGCCACTACAATTCCGCCTCCTTCGAGACTGTCTGTACCAATCCCGTCTTAGCTTCCAATTTGACAGCAATGTCCAAATCAGCCGCCGCACCATTTCGCGCTGCCCCTGCCACTCCCAAATTTCCCTCGCTAGAAGAAGAGATTCTGGACTTTTGGAAGCAAAATGGGATTTACGAGAAATCGTTGCAGCGACGTGCTGATGCGCCACCCTTCGTTTTTTTCGAAGGCCCCCCGACGGCAAACGGGATGCCTCACCCTGGGCACTGTCTGACCCGTGCGATCAAAGACGTTTTCCCACGCTACAAGACAATGCAGGGATTTCGTTGTGAGCGTAAAGCGGGTTGGGATACCCACGGCTTGCCAGTTGAAGTTGAAGTGGGCAAGGAGCTAGGGATCCACAGTAAAGAGGAAATCGAGAACTTTGGCGTCGAGCCCTTCATTCACAAATGTCAGCAGTCGGTATGGCGCTACATGCAGCAGTGGCAGCGGCTGACGGAGCGGCTTGGGTTCTGGGTTGATTTAGAAAAAGCCTATGTGACGTACCACCAGAGCTATGTCGAAAGCGTTTGGTGGAGCCTAAAGAATCTGTTTGGTCGTGGTCTGCTGTATCAAGGTCACAAGATCGTTTGGTGGTGGGCGCAAGGCGGAACGGCGCTTTCTAGTGGCGAAGTGGGGCAAGGTTATCGCGAAGTTGCCGACCCCAGCGTTTACGTTTTGTTCCCGCTAGTCGATCAGTCCGATCGCAGTCTATTGGTATGGACGACGACGCCTTGGACGTTGCCCAGCAATATGTATGCGGCGGTGCATCCGGAATTGGAATACACCTTGGTCCGCGATACCGAATCGGGCGACGAAATCTATATGGCGTCGGCTTTGGTGACCAAGATCGCTGAAAAATCCAAGCGTGATTTTGAGACGATCGAAACTTGCAAAGGGACCGATTTGATCGGCCTTCGCTACACACCACCGTTTGACGGCTATAAGGATTCAACCGGTGATCCACAGGGAAGCTTGGTGAATCCTGATGGCGATCAGACTTCGCTACACCATTATTGGCGAGTTGTCGAAGCAGACTTTGTGACAACCGACAGCGGTTCTGGCATCGTTCACCAAGCCGCCGCGTTCGGCGAGGTCGACTATGAAGTGTATGACCGAGAACGCCGTCGTTTTGTCGAAGGCGAACAACCGAAGCTGCTCTGCGCGGTCGGACCTGACGGAAAGTTCGTCGAGGCGGTCAGCGATGACTTGATCGGCACATGGGTCAAAGACGCCGACAAGCCTCTATCGCGTGAACTGAAAGAACGCGGCCTGATGTTTTTGCAAGAACAGTACTTGCACGACTACCCATTCTGTTGGCGAGCAGACCAGGATCCGTTGATCCAGTATCCACGGGAAAGCTGGTTCATCCGGACAACGAAGTTCCGGGATCTGATGTTGAAGAACAACTCGCAGATCGGATGGCAGCCTGAGCATATCCGTGACGGCCGATTTGGGAACTTTTTAGAATCCAATGTCGACTGGGCGCTGTCGCGTGAACGGTATTGGGGAACCCCATTGCCGATTTGGGTTTGTCAAGAAACTGGCCGGATGGAAGCGATCGGAAGCTACGACGAGCTACTGGCAAAGCCGGGCGTCTCCGGTACCGAAGTTTGGGAAAAGGCCAAGGCTGCCGATCCAAATCTGGTCGACGATTTGCGTGTTCATAAGCCCTATATCGATGAGGTGACTTACGCGTCGCCGTTCGCCGAAGGTGCTCGGATGAAACGCGTCAGCGAAGTCATCGACTGTTGGTACGACAGTGGTGCGATGCCCTTTGCTCAGTGGGGATGGCCGCACGGTGGCGACAAAGAATTCAAATCTCAGTTCCCAGCTGACTTTATCTCCGAAGCGATCGACCAGACGCGAGGATGGTTCTACAGCCAGCTTGCGATCGCGACGATGTTGTTTGGCGAAGGCGCCTCGATCTATGAAGAAGGCTACGAGGCTGCCGCTTCGGATACCGCCTCGGCAAACAAGTCGATCTCCGATGCCGATTATCCGGTGCCGTTTCGAAACTGCATTGTCTTGGGATTGATGTTGTCGCAGTGGTGGGAAGCCCAGGATGACGATGGCAAAAAGATCATCGCGTTAGAAGAGGCCGAAACCAAGCAGCATCAAGGCAAGAAGTTCAGCAAGCAGATCGGCAAAATGTCCAAGAGCTTGCGGAACTACCGTAGCCCCGAAGAGATCTTCGATCGCTACGGTGCCGATGCCTTGCGTTGGTATTTGTTTGCCAATCAAGCACCTTGGAACTCGATCATTTATGCCGAGCAGTCGATCAAAGATTCGATCCCTGAATTCCTATTACGGCTCTGGAACACGTATAGCTTCTTTTCGATCTACGCAGAAATCGACGGATTCGATCCGCGTGAAGCGACCGCAGCCGATGATCAACTTTCGCCCGAATCATTGGCGTCTGCTCCGAAGTATCGCCCTGCAGCACAGCGAAGTGAGATCGATCGTTGGATCCTTTCAGAGCTGCATCAGGCAACCGCCAAGGTAATCGATCGGATGGACGCGTTGGATAACTACAACGCCTGCCAAGCGATTTCGTCACTGTTGGATGGACTGAGCAATTGGTATGTGCGTCGAAGCCGTGATCGCTTTTGGGCCAGCGATAAAGATTCGCAGGACAAGCACGATGCCTATTGGACTTTGTATGAAACGTTGATCCAGTTGACTAAGCTCGCCGCTCCGTTCACACCATTCTTGGCCGATTCGCTTTGGCAGCGATTAACCGAACCTTTTGCCGGCAAGGTGCTCGAAAGTGTTCACCTTTGCGATTACCCGACCAGCAATAAAGAGGTCATCGACCAGGAACTGTCCGAGTCGATGCGACTGCTGCGTGAGATCGCGTCTTTGGGGCGAGCCGCACGAGCCGGTGAGAAGTTAAAAGTTCGTTTGCCATTGTCGGAAGTGACCGTGATTCTGACGGACGATTCCAAGATCGGCTGGTTGCAAAATCACGACGCATTGGTTCGTGAAGAGCTGAACGTCAAGGCGGTTCACTACACCACCGAAGGCGATCAATATGTGCAGTACACTGTGGTGCCAAACTTCAAACGCTTGGGCCCCAAAGTCGGCAAGCAAGTTCCTGCGGTCAAAAAGGCTTTAGCCGATGCGGACGGCAACGAACTGTTGGCGGCGTTGCAATCCGAGGGCGTTGTCAAATTGGCTTTGGGAGACAGCTCCATCGAGCTAGACAGCCAAGACATCGAAGTGCGACTGAAAGCCAAAGACGGCTGGGCGGCGGCTCAGGGTGTAGGCTGTGTCGTTGTCTTAAATACCGAAGTCACGCCTGAGCTGCAGCGTGAAGGGATCGCGAAAGACCTGATCCGTGCGATTCAAAATCAGCGCAAAGAGATCGATTGCCAATACACCGATCGGATCGAGGTCGCTGTCGAGCCAGGAGCTGACCAGGTGGCTGAGGCGATCCAGGAGCATGGCGACATGATCAGCGACGAAACGTTGGCTGACAGCCTCTCCGTAGGCAAGTTCGATGATGCTCCTGCTGCCAGCTCGGAGCATGGTGCTGTCTACGTTCGCAAGGTGGTCGGCAAATGAGTGAGAAGCAATCGCTGCCCATCGCCGTATTCTTAAGCGGTGGTGGAAGGACTCTGGAGAATTTGTTGGTGCACCGTGACCAGCATGGTTTGCCGATCGACATTCGATTAGTCATCAGCAGCCGAAGTGACGTGCGCGGAGTTGACATCGCAAAGGATGCCGGAATCGAAACGCTTGTCATCCGTAAACGAGATCACGGCGAGGAGGATTATTGCAAAGCGATGTTCGATCCGGTCCGGGCTTGCGGTGCCAAGTACGTCGTCATGGCAGGCTTTCTGAAGCACGTGATGATCCCACCAGATTTCGAAAATCGGGTGATCAATATCCATCCGTCATTGTTGCCGGCGTTCGGTGGCCAAGGCATGTATGGTCACAACGTTCATTCAGCGGCGATCAAACGCGGTGTCACAATCAGTGGGTGTACCGTCCATTTCGTGGACAACCACTACGACAACGGCCCGATCATTTTGCAACGTGCCTGTGAAGTCACCAAGGAAGACACTCCAGACAGCCTAGCCGCAAGGGTGTTCGAGCAAGAATGCCAAGCCCTTCCCGACGCGATCCGAACATTGGTTTGAGCAACCATCAGCTGAGCCGTTATCGCGCCAGCGACGGTTGTTTGTGCGGTGATGAATGGTTGATTGATTCAACCGCGGCTAGCGCCTTTGCGGCTCAAGGAAAGTGGACTGAGCCGTAATCGCGCTAGCGACGGTTGTTTGTGCTTTGCTGCATGATTGTTTGATTCAACCGCGGCTAGGGCCTTTGCGGCTCAGGAAACAGGACTAAGCCGTTCTCGCGCTAGTGACGGTTGTTTGTGCTTTGCTGCATGATTGTTTGATTCAACCGCGGCTAGCGCCTTTGCGGCTCAAGGAAAGTGAACTGAGCCGTAATCGCGCTAGCGACGGTTGTTAAATTTACACTTGTTCTTGTTGCGATTTTGGAAACCTAAAATGGAACGTTGATCCAAAAATCACCTGCCCCGTTCCGAAAAACATGGCAACTCATCTCACCAATTGCGCAGGTCTTTTCCTGACTTGGTCCGTGTACGGGACGTTTCTTCAAGGTGATGCTCGCTGGTGGCGACGGAAAACAACGGGAATGTCTCAGCCACAACCTCTACTTCAGCAATGGCACCAAGATCGATTAAGCCACGAAGTGATTTTGCTTTCGGATGAGCATCAATGTGTGGTCGATCGAGTGATCCGATCCCATTGTGACCTTCGTGGATGGAAACTTTGGGCCGTCAGCACACGAAGCAATCATGTGCATGTAGTCGTGACGGCCCCTGACATCGAGATCACTAGAGTACGCGATCAGCTGAAAGCGAATGGAACCAGAGCGGTACGAGAAATTGACCGTCGTTTTATTGGACGACCCGTTTGGACGACGAAAGGGGACATCCAGGTTTTAAGAACCGAGACCGCTCTAGAGCAGGCATTGGTCTATGTTGAGGAAGCACAAGATCGAATGGATCGAGGTAAGTAGCGTCGGGTCGATTCAGGCAGTTTGAACTGAGCCGTGATCGCGCTAGCGACGGTTGTTTGTGCTTTGCTGCATGGTTGTTTAATTCAACCGCGGCTAGCGCCTTTGCGGCTCAAGAAAATTGAACTGAGCCGATATCGCGCTAGCGACGGTTGTTTGTGCTTTGCTGCATGATTGTTTATTTCAACCGCGGCTAGCGCCTTTGCGGCTCAGGTGTTTTGGACTGTGCTGTGGTTGCGTTACCAAACGATTTTGTCGGATTCGAAAATGGGGCCTTCGACACACGTCCGTTTGTAGTCCCATTCGCCGTCGTCTTGCTTGACTTTGGCAACACACGAAAAGCAAATACCGATGCCACAGGCCATTGGAGTTTCCATTGAAACCTGGCAATCGATTAGCCGGCCTTCACTGCGGAACTTCTGGCATACCTCGGCGACCTTTTCCATCATGATTTCGGGGCCACAGGTAACCACTCGAACCGTTTCTTTCGCATCAAGCTCTTGCAGACGCTCGGAGAGCACATCAGGTACCAGGGCTTGTGTTCCGGCTGACCCGTCGTCGGTACACAAGGTGATGTCGAATCCGGCGGATCGAAATTGCTCGACACCTGCGTGAAGCGAGCTTCGCCTTGCACCGTAAATCACTTCCGCGTGCTTTGCCCATCCCGCGGCACGACCGAAGGATTGTGTTCCCAAGGCTTCACGGCCGAGCAACAGCATTGGCGTTTGCCCGATACCTCCGACGGCCATGATCAGTCGATCGCATTGGCGGTTGGCAAAACCGTTGCCCAGTGGTCCCCAAAGTGAAACCTTGGTTCCAACCGGACTCGCCGCGCACGCCGTGGTGAAGCTGCCCTTTTTAAGGTAGATCAGATCAACAAAGGTGGGCGTCCCGTCCGCATCAGGTAAGACATCCCAGACCGCGAAAGCTCGACCAATCAGTGGGGCGTTAACGTCGGCGAGTCGGATCATCACAAACTGCCCCGGAACACAGCGATCAGCGATCGCTGGGCACGCCACTCGCAACCGGTAAGTGGACTCCGCAATCAACTCGTTTTGCACCAATTCGGTTTGGTGCTGAACAAGTTGGTCGGCGTAGTATTCAGCGTGCAACGATGACATGTTTGAATCTGCTTGTCACAGGGATGCGTTTCACGGCGAATTGGTTCTGCACTCGGAAACGGTCATCCGTTGAGGGCAACCTGAATCGTGATGCGTGGATACCATTCGTCGTGATCGGGAAACGTTGATGGCCCATCAAATGGTCAGCCAGAGGCGAATTGCCAGCCGAATATTCGAGCGCCGTCGCACTACGGTAACGAAAAAGGGTTAAAACAGTGAAGCCCGCCGGGTGGAAATTTTGATCCCCCGCCCTGCCCTACCCTCCCCTTCCCCGCCCCAACAACGATTGACGCGAGAGTTTTCCGATGATTCGATCTGGACTGGCTTATTCTTTGGCGGCCTGCTTGATCTGCTTTTCCGCGATCACAATCGCTCAAGAAAAAACGAACGCTCAAGAAAACACGCCGAAACCGAATTCGGCTGACCACACCGCGGAACAGTCACCTCCACTAAAAACATTGAACGGCCATTTTCCGTTCGAAGTTCCCTCGACGGCTGAGCAATGGGAGGAACGCAGGCTTCAGCTTCAGCGTCGTGTCTTGGTTGGGACGGGGCTCTGGCCATTGCCCGAGAAAACTCCGCTGAATCCTGTCTTTCACGGCAAAATCCAGCGAGACGGATTCACCGTCGAGAAGGTGTATTTTCAGTCTTTGCCCGGGCACTATGTCTCGGGGATGTTGTTTCGCCCGTCAGAAGATAACTCGTTCGGGATCGTCGATGGGAAACGGCCCGCCGTCTTGTCGCCCCATGGGCACGGCGGACGAACGATGAAACTAAGCGATGGTGAGTTGGCAAAGCAGCTTGAAAGCGGCGGTGAGATATTCGAAAAGTCTGGACGCTATCCCAAACTTGCACGCTGTGCCCATCTTGCGCGAATGGGATGTGTGGCGTTTATTTTTGACATGGTGGGCTACGCCGATTCGCAGCAAATTTCTTATCAGATTGCCCATCGACACGCCGAAGCACGACCGGAGGAAACCGATCGGGAAAATCCCTGTTTCTACAGCATTGAAGCCGATCTGAACCTGCAGTCGATCATGGGTTTGCAAACCTGGAACGCAATCCGGTCACTGGACTTTTTGAGCGAGTTGCCCGATGTCGATCCAGATCGCTTGGCTGTAACCGGTGGCAGCGGCGGCGGAACGCAGACGATCTTGTTGTCCGCGATTGATCCTCGTGTCAAAGTCGCCTTTCCCAACGGAATGGTTAGCACCTCGATGCAAGGTGGATGCTACTGCGAAAACTGCAACTACTTGCGTATCGGAACCGGCAATGTCGAACTGGCGGCACTCTTTGCTCCGAAGCCACAAGGGATGACTGCCGCAGATGATTGGACCAAGGACATGCTTGCCGATGGCTATCCAGAGCTACAGAAGCTTTATGCGATGCTTGGAAAACCCAACAACGTGATGTGTGGCGATTTACTGAAGTACCCACACAACTACAACTACGTGACACGCTCGATGATGTATCCCTGGATGGCGAAACACCTGGGCCTAATAGGTGATGGCCTGTCGGGCGATGTACCGCTAACGGAATCCGATTTCGAGCCGTTCACTGAATCCGAGATGGCGGTTTACAACGATCAGCATCCCGCTCCGAAAGAAACCGGTGTCGAACATGAACGCCGAGTTTTGAATTGGTGGTCAAGGCAAAACAGTCGTGCTCTTTCCAAAACGATTCCCGATCCCAATTCCGACAAGGCCACAGAGCAGCTAGCTCAGTTTCGAGAAGTTGTAGGAGGTGCGTGGCGTGTCATCTTTGATCGTCAGCTACCCGATCGAAGTGAATTGGTGACAGAGGTGATGTCGGATCAGACCGAAGAGGGTGTCCGTCTACGCCGGCTCTTGGTTTCGCACCCAACGTGGAAGTCTGGTGTCGAGATGATTGAACTTTCTTCGGCCAAATCGGGGGCCAAGCCAAAGTCGATTGTCGTCAATCCAAGCCACGACGGGATGCAGTCGAAATGGTTGGATTCTCGGACGAAAGTCGCGTTCTTGGAAAACTATCCTGACTCTACTTTGGTCGTGCCGTTTCTGTTGGCACCAGAGCGTCGCGAGGGCGAGCTTGTTCAGCCTTTGATTGACGACCCGCGAAGCTATTCCGGATTCACGTTTGGTTACAACCGCCCGCTGCTAGTGAAGCGATATGATCAAACATTGTGTGCTCTGGCATCGATCGAGCGCGGCAGTGAAACCAACATCCGATTGGTCGGCCAGTTCCCTGCCGTGATCGCAGCCGGTGTGTTTGCAGCCGATCAGGTGGACGAGCTGGTGCTTACCAATCCGAGCTATCGATTTGGTAGCGTCAGCCACTATCGAGACGCCGATTTTGTGCCGGGAGCGTCCAAGTATTTCGATTTGCCAGGGCTGGTCTCCTTGCGAGCCCCGCATGTGATCGAAGTTGACGGCGGCGAAGTTCCCGAATTGGTGCAACAGGTTTACTCTGCCGCAAACGCGGCCGATGCGGTACGGGTTTCGGAGCGTTGAGCCTCCGGATTGTTGGGCCTCAGGATTATTGATCCTCCGGATTGAAGCTGTCTCCACCCATCAAAACGCTTCAGAAAGCCTTGCGAGAATCCCAGCTGGAAGACCGATCGCACCCTCCAACTGGAGGGTTTTTGATCTGGTTGAGGCGAGGTTAGGGCATCAGGGCCGCTTCGAGGCGGCGCCCAGATATGGGGGGTGCGAGGGGCTCGCAGGGTGTTTGAGGCGATTCCAGCGGCTGAAAGATGCAGTGAAAGTTCGAATTTGGGGTCAACATTGACGGCAATCCGGATCAAATTCACCCAATTCCGAACCAAATCCTGTGGTGGACTGTCTGCCCTGCTCCGGTGCCCTTGCTGCTATCAGCGGGCAAAATTATCCTACCGGGCTCAAATTTTGGCTCGTTCCTTACCCCTTTACGGTGAAATCTGGTCTCATGTCCAGCCCCACACAGCGACACGTTCTTTCCTCCTTGGTGCAGAACGTTCCCGGTGTGCTTGCCCACATTTCTGGGATGCTTGCCTCGCGTGGTTTTAACATCGACTCATTGGCAGTCGGTGCAACCGAAGACGATACGCTATCGCGAATGACGTTCGTCGTCGTCGGTGATGACCGAGTTCTCGAACAAGTTCGCAAGCAGCTGGAGAAGATCGTCACCGTCGTACGCGTGATCGATGTCAGTAGCCGAGATTTTGTTGAGCGTGATTTGTTGCTGGTCAAAGTCCAAGCAACGCCGGGCCAAAAGCGAGCCGAAATTCGTGAGTTGGTCGATATCTTTCGCGGCAAGATCGTTGATGTCGGACCCGATGAACTGATGATCGAAATCAGTGGTCGTGAGAACAAGGTCCAGGCATTCATCGAACGCATTCGACCCTACGGAATCACCGAGTTGGTCCGCACGGGGCGAGTCGCAATGGTACGTAGCGACGCCGACCTAGTGGTCGCCGAACAGACCAAGGCCACCGCCTAGTCTAAGTCGGCAAAACGTCCAATTGCGATCTGGCGTCAACGCCGTTGACGCCCATTTGAGGTGTGGCCGCAGAGCGTTTCTTATCCGCTGCTAAATGACCACTCCGCATTTTCAAATTTGAACCCATTCCTTCCTCAACCCGTTCACCCTACTGCTTCATCTATGGCTGCAAAAGTTTACTACGACAACGATGCCGATCTCTCGCACTTGAAAGGCAAAACTGTTGCGATCCTAGGCTATGGTTCGCAAGGTCACGCCCAAGCTCAGAACCTTCGCGATAGCGGCGTCAACGTCATCATCGGTCAACGTCCCGGTTCGGCTAACTATGACTTGGCCGTTTCGCATGGCTTCAAGCCATTGTCGATCGCCGATGCGACCAAGCAAGCTGACGTCATCAACATCTTGCTTCCAGATGAAGTGCAAGCCGACGTCTACAAAAACGACATCCAGCCAAACCTTGAAAAAGGCAACGTGCTGATGTGCTCGCACGGTTTTAACATCCACTTCCAACAAATCGTTCCTCCAACGGGAATCGATACTCTGTTGGTCGCTCCAAAGGGCCCCGGACACCTCGTTCGTAGTGAGTACGAAAAGGGTGGCGGTGTTCCATCGTTGATCGCTTTGGGTGAAGACGCTAGCGAAGAAACCAAGCAAATCGGTCTGGCCTACGCAAAAGGTATCGGCGGCACCCGTGGTGGTGTCATCGAGACTTCGTTCAAAGAAGAAACCGAAACCGATTTGTTCGGCGAACAGGTTGTGCTTTGCGGTGGCGTCAGCGAATTGGTAAAGGCTGGCTTCGAAACATTGGTTGAAGCCGGCTACCAACCTGAAATGGCTTACTTCGAGTGCATGCACGAGCTGAAGCTGATCGTCGATTTGCTGTACCAAGGCGGTTTGAGCTACATGCGTTACAGCATCAGCAACACCGCTGAGTACGGCGACTACGTCACCGGACCACGCATCATCACGCCTGAAACCAAGGCTGAAATGAAACGTGTTCTGACCGAAATTCAGAACGGTACCTTCGCACGGAACTGGATCTTGGAAAACCGTGGTGGAGCTGCATTCTTCAAAGCGACCCGTCGCCAAGAACGCGATCACGGTGTTGAACAAGTCGGCCGTGGCTTGCGAAAAATGATGTCCTGGATCGAAGAAAAAGAAGTCTAGGATTTACGTCGAACCGTTTCGCGGCGGGACTGATTAAGTTTGCCGCGAAACGTCGTACCGACCGCTTAAGGCATCAACAAGGAGAAAGCCATGTCTGGAACTAGTGTCGCGCAGCAACAGCTACCCACCGTTGCTGAGATTACTCAACTGCAAATCGACACCGTTGCGGCATGGCATGAAGGGCCGATCGAGAATACCTATGATGGTTTTCTCGAATTGGTTTGCCGACAGCATGAGTTCAACTATCGGCTTTGGCACCAAGAGGACATTGCCCGTAGCCCATCGGCGGACGATGAAAAGATTGCCGAGGTAAAACGGGCGATCGATAAGCTCAATCAAGCTCGCAACGATATGATCGAGAAGCTCGATGATGCGATTACCGAGACGCTGCAGCAGCTTCATATTCAGCCGCTTGCGAATGCACCGCTGAACACCGAAACCTCTGGCAGCGCGATCGACCGTCTGTCAATTATGTCGCTGCGGCTGTATCACTATCGCGAACAGCTCGAACGTGATGACGCGGATGCCGAACATCGCAACAAAGTCGCGGCAAGAATCGATCTGTGTCAGCAGCAACACACCGATCTTTCGAATTCGCTTCAGCAATTGCTCGATCACATCTTCGATGGCAAAGTTTGCCACAAAACTTATCGGCAGATGAAGATGTATAACGATCCGTCATTGAATCCCGAGATCTACAACGCGTAGGGATCGTAGGACGCGATCGCGGGAAGCGTTGCTGACTACCGGCCTGTTCATTCATGGTCGCCTTTCACTCCGTGGAAGGAGCGTTCTTTTCGGCTGGTTTCGTGGAATCGAAGGCCGCTTTGGGAAAGTCCAGAGCTGAAGTTCAATAGGTTGCTATCGTTCGGCGGCTCCAAGCTAGGCAGACGCATCACGTGGCGGGCAAGCTCTTTGCGGTCTAGGACTCGTCGTCGCCTGAACGCGATGGCTGTTTGCGTTGAAGCGACTTTGCTTTCTGGCGGTAGAAATCTGCCGATTCAAGTCGGCCAGCCTCTTTTTCCAGCCGGACCAGCGTCCACAGGTGTCCTTCGAGCCATTTCTTGCCGAAGAAAGATTCGGGACGCATCTGCAAGTATTTCTCTTGTCTTGAAACGGCAGCACGGAATGCCAAGCGGGCATCTTCTTCATTGCCCAGCCGAAGTTGGCATTCGGCATGGGATGCGATCGCGTGTGCGGTAAACATCAAGTAGTCGTAGACATTGGGGAACTGCTTGCACAGCCGAGAATAGATCGCGACAGATCGTCGGTGGTATGGAGCGGCCTCTTCCAGCGATGTTCTTGCAGCGAGGCTACCACAGGTCGAAAGCGATCTGGCGAGTGATGCTTGATATCGCGGGATGGCTGGGTATTCGGCGACCAATTGTTCCGACAATTCAAGTGCACGGCGAGCTTGGTCTTCTTTTTCGGTTGGTCGTGCACTGCCAAACTTGGAGCATGCTTCCAGCAATTCACTAAGCTCGCAGCGATAATCTGGGACATCGGGATAGTCGTTGACGAGGTCTTCGAGAATGCAGATGGCGGATGCTTCTAAGGCTCGCGAGGTCTGGCGGTCGTTCCTAAATGACGAAAATCGGTGGTCGCGATAAGCTTTCGCGAGTGTGTGTCGATAAATGGTTTCTTCAGGGAACTCATCGACCAACTTTTCTAGTAGGGCAATCGCCGATCGGTGTTTGACGTTGCTATCTCTGAATGCGTGCAGCCACCAGAGAACTTTTCCAAGGTTATGATTGCTGAGTGCAAGCATGTAGCGAAGTTTCGCCGAGTCGGGTGCCTCGTTGTCGCGATTGTTTAGCAGCCCGATGGCATTGAACAGTTGTTCGCGAGCTTCCTTATGGCGATATTCCGCGTTCAGCACGATGGCCAGGCGGTTATAGGTCTCGGTGATTCTTACCAACCTTTCGAAGCTGGGCGTTTCTTCCATCGACTGAAGCGTTTTCAGTTCGCTGCGGTAGGCAGACTCTGCATCACGCAGGTGCCCGAGCCTTTCGTAAATCCCTCCCACTCGTCTATACGCACGTGCGGTGTCACGATTAAGTCTTGGATCGCCTTCGTTCTGTTCGGCAAACTGTTCGTAGAACGACAGGGCTTCTTGCAATACCGAGGCGCTGCGATCAGAAACGACAAACCGCATTTCCGCAGGCCCGGTTTCTTGATCGGAATCTAAGACCGACGGGTGTTCCATCCAATCCGATTCGAACCTTTCCAGCAATCGATCCATCGAATGCAGCGCGAGGCTAAGGTTCGATTCCGCTCGGCCGCCCTCGGCTACGGCTCGTCGCCACTGCAGGGTCACCATCAGCATGGAAACGGTGATACAAAGCAACAGTGCGAAACTCATGCAGGCGGCCGCAGGGTTCCGCCGGGACCATCGTCGCAGTCGATCGATTGAGCCGGTCCTTCGTGCCTGGATGGGACGATCGTGAAGATAGTTGTCGAGATCGTCGGCGAATGCCTGGGCGGTAGGGTATCGCGAGTGTGGCTCGCGCATGACCGCCTTCATGATGATCGTTTCAAGATCCTTCGGAATGTCTTTGCTGATCGATCGAGGCGGCGGGACATCACCATCAAGAACCTTACGCCGGATCTCGCTACGGCTAATTCCGCCGATCGCTGTTTGGTATGTCAGAAGCTCGTAAAGCGTCAGGCCCAAACTGTAGACGTCGGATCGGACATCAGTGATTCCGTTGAGGCGTTCGGGAGCCATGTAGGGCAATGTTCCCACGATATCGCCGGTGCGGCTGATGGGGTCGTGCGTGAGTTCATGTGCCAGTCCGAAGTCGGTTACCCAAACACGCCAGTCGGCATCCAAGATCAAATTTGATGGTTTGATATCGCGATGAAGGATGCCTTTTTGATGGGCGTACTGCAATGCTTCGGCAACTTGTTTGCCGATATGGGCAATCCGGTGCCAGTACTGTCGTCCGCGACGAAGTTCTTCAGTGGTTTCACCGTCTGGCTTGCCGGCATCGCCTATCAAACGCTCTGCGGATTCTAGCTTGGGAGTTTCGCGGGAATGTGATTGGCGGTGTGAAAGCAGTTCACGCAAAGGCTCGAAGCGGGAATCATGTTGATCGCATTTTACGCCTTTGGTGAATTGATCAAGGGTCATCCCGTCGATCAGTTGCATCACAAAGTAATGCAGTCCGTCTTGTTCCCCAGTTCCATAGACAGGAACGATGTTGTGGTGATAGAGCCCCGCGACCATCTTGGCTTCTCGCTCGAAACGGATCAGATGGTCAGAGTCTTCGAACGCTTGAGCGGGAAACACTTTCAGGGCGACGCGGCGATGCAGCGATTGCTGTTCTGCTTCAAAGACGATCGCCATTCCGCCACGGCCAATTTCGCGAATGATCCGATAGTCACCCAGTTGTTCAAGGCGGTCAACGCGAAGCTGAACCGGCCTCGGTGAGGATTCTTTGACCCGATTTTCTTTTACGCTTTCCATCGCCAGCATCATCGGAAAAAGCGTTAGGATGTCATCCTTGGCTTCTTCGTGTCGCGAAGCAAATTCTTCGATGCTGACACCGGAGCCGTTTCGCCACTGTTCTAGAAACTGTTCACAGAGGACTTCGACCGGTTCGCGCTGTTCCGTTGATCTTACCATCGGTATTGCCCAGTCATTGATTCCCACTGTGGGACAGCACAACATCGCGAAGTCGTTTTAACGCTCGCACATATCGGTTGCTGGCAGCAGCGGCTGAGAGATTGAGTACTTCGGCAACTTCGTTGTTTTTCAGTTCTTCGAAGTGTCGCAGGATAAGCACCTCGCGGTCCGTCGCGTCCATCGATTCCAATGCCCGCTCGACTCGTGCGACCATCTCGTCATGCATCACCACCTGGCTCGGCGAAAGCTGGCTTTCAACGATTTGGAGTGCCCAGGCGTGAGATGTCTTCGAGCTGTAGGCGGATTGGGATAACGAAATCTCCGTTTTGATGCTGCGTTTTTCAGCTAGCAAGTGGGCGCGATGGTTATCGATCAACCGTTGCAATGTGATCTGGCGAAGCCAAACGTAAAAAGACAGTTCGGGCTTCTTCAGAAAATGTTCGATCCGACGAAACGCATCCAAGTACGCTTCTTGCAAAATGTCAGAAAGGTCGGTTCGAGTCCGGAGGCGTGTGTCCACGTGGTGAAATAACAGCTTCTTAAGGCGTGTGCGATGGACCGAAAACAATTCCGCAAACGCATCCTGTCCGCCCGACATTAGGCGGCTGCGTATCTCTTGTTGTTCGAAGTCTTCGACCATCTTGATTAGTCGTTTCGCCAGACTGTTTCGTGGGGCTGTCAGGACAACTTGTCTGCTGCCATGAAGCATGTTTCATTTCCAACGACTGATGGCTACATGCGCATCAATCAGCCCTAGAAATCCTACCGCGCTAGAAATCCTACCACGCTAGGCATGCTTCGTTCTTGGCATCCTTCGTTACGTCCTGCAAGCACGACATCCTGCAAACACGAATGAGTCTTGCGGGTTGGCACGCTTCGTTCGCAGGTGCGAACTGAGAATCTCACCTGAGAGCCTGACTTGCTATGAAGCTTTGAATCGTTTCGCAAATGAACAAAAACAGTTCATTCGCGAAATGGATTTGTTGCTCGTGTTGCAAGTTGAGGCTCATCCAAACCGGCGATTTCCAACCACTCATCAGAACGGGATACCAGGGAAAATTAAACAACAAAAACAGGTTCGTTGACGAAGTAGAGCATTTCTAGATGCCCCTTTGTCATTGGTAAAGAATTCAATGAAAAGCTGTTGAATCTTCGCTACCGCTACGTTGTTTCCTCTAGGGCCACTTCACTGAATCATTTTACTCCTTAGCCCGCCTGCTTCTGCCCCCCCTTTCTGTATGATTGCCCCCGCATCGACATTCGACCGATACCTTGAAGACGAAGGCGTCCAACTGATGCTCAAGCTTCAGCAGGGCGAACTCGCCGCACTCGACGGTCTGATGGATCTCTACGCGCCACTGGTTTCCGCGGTCGTTCGAGGCGTCTTCGGCTCACAAGAAATCGACGAAGACGTCAGCCAAGAAGTGTTCCTACGAGTCTTCCAGTCTCGCAACAACTATGTCCCCACGGCAAAGTTCTGCACTTGGCTTTCGCTTATCACGAAAAACTATTCGCTGAACGTTCGGCGCAACCGGGCGCGTCGAAAATCAGTTGCCGTTGATGCTTCGGGTTTGGAAGTAGGGCTCGACCACATTGAGTCCAATTCAACGGATATTGAAGAGAGCCCTTCGGCAGGGATACGGCAAGCTGAATTGAATGCAAGCTTGCGTTCAGCGATCAATCGACTGATCCCACGGCAACGTCAAGCGATCGAAATGGTCTACTACCAAGGTCTAAGCTATACCGAGGTCGCTACTTTGCTCGAGATCTCTCCACAAGCGATCAAGTCACTGCTCGCACGCGCTCGGGCGAGACTAAGAGAGTTGCTTCCCGAGCATTTTGATGAGCTGAACTGATCTGCGGCCGTTCTCTCCGATTCTCGGACCGGATTGATTTGCCGAGGGCGAATTGCATCCTTCGTGCGGAGTCGGATGCCTTGCCAAAGATCAGCGGCGCGACATTCGTAGGTTGGACGTTCCGAAATCTGCCTCGCGAGCGCTCGGAAGGTTTTGCTGACTAAACGGAGTCAGGGAGCCTTTGGGGAAATGAAATGCTTTGATGTCAGGATGTGGGGTTCCTTCCAGCATGCCTACTTTCACAACGGTCCCGTCTGCTAACTCAAGGGTGTAATCCAAGTCTTTCATCATTCACCTAGTCGTTCGTTTATTGCTAAACCAAAGCACAGCTTTATCTGCGTCGAAGCACAGGGCTATCTGCTTTGCTTAGCTATCCCAAAGGCAATCCGTGCCATTGAAGAACGTGATTGTTACTAACAAGTTTGCATCCAGTTTTGGAATATTTGCAGCTTCTCTATCTTTTTTGATTCATCCAATGATTTGCCCCCCAGGTCCAGGGGAGCCCGTCTTGCAACTAGGGTCGGAACAGGACGAATTATTGGAACGATGTCTACTTTGAAGCTTGGCACATGAACACAAGTTCCTGTGGCAAATCTTGTGTAGGTCGATGCGATCTTGCACGTGCTGCGCTTCAGATCACAAACCTATTTGCATCTAGCATGCGATGGCTGCACTGTGACGCACGAAGATGCGGCGAGTTCCAAAGTTCTCGAGATTGGATGGAAGCGTTCATCGCGTATTGCGTTCGTCAGCCCCGTCATCTGAACATGCGAATCTGATTGGCCACGTATTGTCGCCCTTCACTCCGTGAAGGTAGCGTTGTTCCCCCGGGCATGAAGCAGTCCAAGACGGCTTTGTGAGAGATCAAAACGGAGATACCGACAGCATTACGGCATTGGAGCGAACTGCACAAAAGTTATCGCACTGTAGAGGGTGTCGTCGAGCGATCACTGGAAGAGGGAACTCGCCCGGTGTCGATGTCGGCGAGGACACGAGTGCTGCTTTAATTGATGCTCGATCGGGTCCGTCGATTGTTCAGTCACCAAGACCGTAGTCTTTGATCTTTTTGTGCAGCGTATTCCGGTTCATTCCAAGGCGGGTTGCTGCTTTTGTTTGGACACCGCTGCAGGACTCCAGCACCTGAGAGATCAATTCGCGTTCGACATTGTCGACGACGTTGCGATGGAGTTCTTGTGAGTCGTCACCGGCTTCGCGAATACCTGATTGCACAACCGATTTTGTCAACGCTTTAAAGTTGCGAGGTTGGCCTTCACCGGAGATGGGGTCGGTGTTAAGCGGTTGATTTTCAGTGACACACTTTGGCAGCAGATCGAGAACCAACTCATCGGTTTCCGCCATCACGACGGCGCGTTCGATATAGTTTTGGAGTTCACGAACATTACCAGGCCAGTGGTAGTTTCGTAGCGCGTCCATGGTTCCTGGCCCGATATGAACGACATAGCGATCGTTCAGCTCGTTGTAGTAATCCAGGAAATGCGAAACGAGTGATGGCACATCATCACGGCGCTTGCGCAGTGGTGGAATGTCGATTGGGACGACATTCAGACGCCAATACAAGTCTTCACGGAACCGGCCTGCGCGGACTTCGCCCATCAGGTCTCGGTTACTGGCGGCAATGATTCGGACATCGGTGCGAAGCGTGTTGGTGTCGCCGACCCGTTCGAATTCTTTCTCTTGCAAAACCCGCAGCAACTTGACTTGCAGTGTTAGCGAGGTGCTGTTGATTTCATCAAGAAAGATCGTTCCGCCCTGGGCCGCTTCGAAGCGACCGGTCCGGTTGGTTACTGCCCCTGTAAAGGCACCTCGAACGTGTCCAAAGAGTTCGCTTTCGAGCAAGCTTTCGCTCAGCGCACCACAGTTGACTCGCACAAACGGTCGCCCACTTCGGTGGCTGAGATTGTGCACCGCGCCGGCAATCAGTTCTTTACCGACTCCGGTTTCGCCAAGGATCAAGACCGACGCGTTGCTGACGGCGACCCGTCGCGTCACCCGGTAAACCTCTCGCATCGCTGCGCAATCACCGATGATTCCCGGTAGTGCGGTATCGTGTGGTGTTGTCGCTGAATTGCCAAGCATTTCGTTGGACGTCGATGCGATGGTGGTGGACTCGTCTAGCGGCAGCGCCCGGAAACCCGGTCCACCACAAAGACTATACGTTCATAGAAGGATCACCCGCTCCGCCATGACCCCGCGACGACGTCGCAAATGTCCACGAGCTAATCAGAGAAATTAGCGTTTTATTTCGATCACCGGTACCCGGCGTTTTTTAAGGACGATTCGAAACACTTTGCAGGGCGGTTTGGGCGATTTTTTGGAAGCGAGCTCGATCGCTGACCGAAAGTGGCTCCAGACGCTGTTTCTCTTGCACCTCGGTTAGAACGTCCGAAAATGCCGCCGTTCCACCCGGGATTGGCAGGACGTAGACCGACGGCGTTTGATCGCCACTCCATCGACTTGAGCGGGTTTCTAGCTTTGCGGACTCCACCGCGTCTGGATGAACCGATTGGTCACTGAAGAAAACAATCGGAATATTCCGACCTCGTGGCAACCGTCGGATTCGATCGACCAGCTCGACGGCGGCGGCATCAGCCAATTGAATCTTGCTGACGATCATTCGCAGGTCGCCGCCTTTGGCAACTTCGTGTTCTGCTTGCATCGCCGAGGTGACCAGTCGAACATCATGGCCGAGTTGTCCGAGAATCGCTTCCTGTTGGACCGCGACGTTTGGTCGAGTTTCGATTAATACTGCGGATGAGCGGTCGTTTAACGATGCCATTTCCGAAAACGTTTGGTTGACTTCGCTTGAGCCAGAAAAGTGCGCGTGCCCTTCGTTTTGGATCAATGTCGCGATCAGCTCAGCAGCTTCGTAGCGGATGCGAGGTGTCGTTCCTTCGATCGCGGCGTCGACAAGTGCAGAACGCTTTCCACCGTAGCTATTTAGGGTCTCAGGATCGGCGTCAACGGCTAGAAGTCGGATGAATCCCAAGGCGGCTGCCTCATCGCCACGCGACATGCTTTCACGCAGTCCCGTGGTTAAGCTGCTGGTACTGACAGCTTCGCCGTAACTTGAGGAAACCTGTTGCAGCTGTTCCGGGGTGCCCCAGTCTAAGTCAGCCATCACTCGATAAGTCAGATCGGTGGCTAAGGCTTCTCTCATGATTGCTGGTGGCAATTGGTCAAAACGCCGAATCTGTTGAGCGAGGTCAAATGCTTGGCGATAGCAACGATACAGTTCTGTACTGCGAGTCGCGGCGACCGAAGTCGCTTTGTCCGCGATTGACCAAATCAACACAGGGTTTTGATTGTTGACGCAGCGCTGAGCGTCTTCGCGAAGAATTGCCAATCGATCGGTCATGTATTGGATTGCGTCGGTCTTTGAGCTAACGCCAGTGAAACGCCGCGCGATCTGCCGCTCTGCCTCAGTCGAATTCGTACCGAACTGAGCACCGAGGGACGATAACAAGGCACGTTCTTGATCGGCGAGCGATAAGAACGCGATCAAAGCATTGCTTCGGACATTCGCCGTACCGTACAGAGCCAACTCGCCTACCGCATCGACGGCGTCCTGGCCAAATGTTCGAAGGACCTCGATGACTTTGTTGAAGTGAGATTGAGACAAGCCATGGCCGATTGCCTTTGTCATCTCTGAGATCGCCGCTTGACCACCCTGAAGCAAAACGCGATTGGCGGCGACGACCTTGTCGACCGAATCGGAGTTCAGGTCGGCGATCGCGGCTTGAAGCGTTTGAGCGGATTGATTGGTTTCCTTAAGAGCAGCTGACATTTTGGTCAAAGCGTCTCTTGCGGCATCGGTCATTTCTTCGCGAAGAGAAACTCGAAGCATCATCGTAGGACCAATCGTCCTCGCCGCATCAGCCAAGGCATCGGTTTCGTCCGACTTGCCAATTTCTTCCAGCCAGCGAACTGCTTCGTTCCATGCGCCGACCTGGATCAGGCGACCGACAGCCACGGCTTGTTCGTGCCCTCCCGTGGAGGCGTGCGAAGACAATTGCCGGACCAGTTCATCCGGACGAGTTGGCAGCTCTGTAGCGGTTTGAGCGAATGACAGAGGTGCCCACATCGTGGTGAGCAAGAATGCTGGGGCGAGACGTCGGAACCACATGGGCAGATAAATCAGGTGAAAAAGTGCGACGAGTGCGTTGGGATATCTTAATCGCAACGCAGAAAAGTTGTCGTCTGGTCTCGCAAGAAGGTCGCCAATTAGGGGCAGCGGACCACCTGCCTCGGGGTTTCTGGCTAGTGTTGGCTGGTCGTTAGACGCCAAGTGGGCAGAACCGACGGTCGAAGACCGATCAAGTATAGGGTCAGAATATGGCTGAGGTTCGAATCGTGAAAAGCAGTCCGCGGCATTGTCATCCGTGATGATTCTAAGAAGCCGAGCGGTCCATCGGATCAATCCTAGCCACCCCCGAACGAAGCTAGTGTTTCTGCTTCGAGGGACCGTCCTGGTTGACCTTTTCGAGATCTTCCGCGTATTTCCACTGGATTGTGTCCTTCACGATCCCGTGTTCTTCCGCTTCATGTTTGAGCTCACTGAGAATCGCTTGGCGTTTCTTTTGTCGTTTTTCCCAGTTCTCGACCACTTGTTGATGGTCTGGATATTCGACCGCTTCGCTCTCCGCCTTGCGACGCATGTTGTCTTTGAGCCGTTGGTCGAAAGTCTGTGAGAAGTCGACATATTGGTCCGAAGACATTCGAGCTTCGTACTCAAGTTTGACGTTCTTCGCTTCGACGGCTTCAGCGTTTCCGGTTCGCCTAAACGGTGCGGTGAAGGCGAACGCGAGCAACGTCACCGAAAACAGATAGGAAGCCGCGACCGCGATCAGTCCGGCTTTACTGCGAGGCAAAATTGATCGCCGTTCGTTTTGGATGCTCCGATCAGGAATATCACCGAAGTGCGACTTGCCTGAATCGGAACGCTTACGCGGTGAGTTCGTTGGTTGTGACATGAAAACAATTCCCCGTGCGATTCTTGACGACTATTCGGTCAAGATGGTTGGAAGGTTGTTCGCGATCTCTTCAAAAATCTGCACCAGGTCCGCTCCTGTTGCGGCATGATAGTGCTTACCACCTCCGATCGATGCAATTTCTCGCATCGTCTGCTGGTCGGCTCCATCGCCAAAGGTGACGGTATGGATTGTCAGAAGGTTATTGGCGACAAGTGACCTTGCGATCGGAGCTGCCCAAGGTGATTGGTTTTCAATCCCGTCAGTCATGACCACCATTGTCTTGGCAGCGAAGGGGCGGGCGCGACCGTCGACCAAAGCTTGAATGCCTTCTTGCATTCCTTTCCCAATCGCAGTCCATCCACCGGTGTTGAGTTGATTGACTCGGTTGCGAACGATTTGATGGTTCTTTTCAAGCAGAGTGTCAAGCGAAGCATTGGTTGAATAACTCGCGACGGAGACTTGCTCTTCTTGACTGGTTTTATCCAGTACGTCCAGAAACGCGTTCACCGCGACAACAAGGTCCTGCCAAGGCATCGTCGGAGCCGGTCCGTTGTCGAAGTAGTTTTCCCAGAGGTACTGTTGGTAAGTGACCGAATCGTACCCGGATGCGTAGTAATACTGATATCCACCGTTTCTGTAGGAACGAGTCAGTATGCCTTGTTGATATCCCCAGTAGATCGCTGAACTTGAGAATGGGTTCTCGCCCCTCCCCCAGTCGAAGTTGATTTCGGCCATCGAACCGGAACGATCAAGGATCAACGAGATGTCACGGTCAACCTGCATGGCGACCGAGTCGGATTGTGTTTCAAATCGATCCATGTCCAACAGACCGGGAATGATCAGCGGAACGTTTCCCGATAGTGATCCGCCAAGACGTTTTCCATGAATACGCACGGCACTTGCAACGGTCCCCGTTCGAACAGCGCCGGTTGGGATCTTCTGAAAGTTGTAGCGACTGTTGTAGCCACCTTGTTGAAGTGTGAGCCCAAATTCAATCTCACCGTCGTTGTCACCGGTGCGTAGGCGAAGTGGATCTCCGTTGACGGTGTTAAGTGCTGCTGTCGAAACAGCAGCATCGATGGCGGCATCAACCGTTTGGACTTCACTGAACGCACGACCTGCTGCACGAGCGGCAGCGTCAGTCGCGACGATCAGTTCCGTACGCGTCAGTTGCATGTGTGCGGCATTGATTGCGAATGCCGCTAGAATCGCCAGGATCGGCAGGAAGACCGCGGTCATTCCCATCACGGAACCGCGACGGCGAAGTCCGTTACGTCGATAAGACGATTGTTTGCGAGCGATAGATATATTCATGGTGCTAAAACTTGATCAAAAGAGAAGAGGTCAGCTTCCCCGTGGTTTCACGTCTATTGGTGATAGTAACCGTCGTATCGTTCGGTCTTCATCCGGGCGGTTGTTTCGATCACCGCGTTGGGTAAGAACAAAGGCGCGAACAGGGCGATTTCATTGAAGTCGACTTTGACGTTGACCTCGACAACAGGCGTGTCTTCATTGAGCTCGTTTACATCAACGCTGTAGCCGGTGGTGGTGATCATATCCATGACCTCTTCGGCAGCAGCGATTGCTTCGCCGGAGGTTGCACCGGGAACGATTGCTTGACGAGCGGCAAAGTATGCGGCGTCTTGGGCTAGGTTGCGGATCATGTTCATGCGTGCGAATTCCATGCACGTAAACACGATCACAAAGAACAGGTTGGCGATGATTGCGAACTCCACGATCGCGGCGCCCTTGCGGTCTTTGCGTCTGCGTCGTGATCGTCTTCGATTGGCTATTTGATTCGTCATGGGTGTCTCCATTGATTTGGCACTAGTTGCTGGCCAAATTCTGGTACTCTTTGCGAAGCGTCACCGAAGCGGAGATGTCCATTCCCCCATAGAACACTGATGGGATCAGTAGGTTGCCGTCGCATGGAACGGAAACGGTAAGCGTGACGTTATCCAGCGTATCCGCGGAGGTAAAATCGGGAGATCCGTAGGTGCAAGGATCGCCGGAATACTGGATGTTGCGTTCGTCCAAAAAGGCTTGAACCCGCGAAGTGACATCGCCATTGGTGCGGTCTCGCCCAACACCCATCCGCGCGCCTTCGTACGCTGCCAAGGTGATGGATTCTTTTAAGAACAGCATCGAACAGATATCGATGGTGCCGATCGTTAGTGCGATCAAGGCTGGAAGGCAGATTGCGAATTCGACCGTGGCGACCGCGCGCCGATCGGATCTTCTTCGACGTCCATGCCGCCCGACGCGAACTTGCGTTGCTGAGCCGACTTCGTTTCGGCAGTGGGCATTGCGGCTGGAAGCTTCGCCTCCAGCAGCATGGCGTTTGGAAAGAAACATGACGGTCATGCGGGTTAGTGACTCTTGAGGCGAGGATCTAGGTCTTCGAAAACCTAGCTCAGCTAGCGTCACTAGCACGCAAAAACCGTCATCAATGCAGGCAAAACTACGCCAACTCCGACTGAGTACGGCCACTCAGTCGGAGAAAATGATGCAAAAAAGAAACATCGGTTTCGCCGAAGCAACAGACATGGCTTTGAGCGCGCGTTAGCGCCACATCATTCTGTGGGTCTGGGCGAAGAAGCCATTTCAGACGAAACAATCAGTGCCGAATTCGATCAGCACTAGAGCCGATCGACCCGGTCAGTTTGTTCCAGCAGTTTGACTGCTTCACGAACCCGTTCTTCTGCGCTTTTGGGTGCAACGAGGGTCGCGTCTTTCGTGTGAACCACGATCAAGTCCTCAACGCCGATCGTCACGATTGTATGATCGGCATCGCCAAAGATGATCGAGCCGGTTGTGTCAATCGCGAGGTGGTCACCGACGGCAGTGTTACCCTGCTGGTCCGAAGGATGAAGTCGACCAAGTGATTGCCAGCTGCCGACGTCATCCCAAGAAAAGCCGGCTTCGATGACGACGACATTGTCATAGCTTTCCATGACGGCGTAATCGATCGAGGTTCCTTTGATCGCTTTGAATTCTCGATCCAAAACATCGTCATATTCTGGTGTGCCGATTGCCGCAGCGATCTTTTGAATGTGGGCGAACATTTCTGGTTGGTTCGCTTCGAGTGCGGCCAGGATCGTCTTCGCCTTCCAAAGAAAGATGCCGCTATTCCAGTAGAAGTCGCCCGACTGCAGGTACTCTGTGGCAGTCGCTTGATCCGGTTTTTCTCGGAACTTCGCGACGGCAAACGCGTTTGCGTCCGTTTGAGCTAACTTTTCACCGCGTTGGATGTAGCCGAAGGACTCCGCCGGATAAGTCGGTTTAATTCCGAACGTCACGATCCGAGTTGGATCTTCGTTGACGAGTTCTTCTGCGGCTTTCAGGTCTGCGCAGAATTGTTCGTCCGTCCCAATGACATGGTCCGAAGGCATCACTGCCATGATCCCTTCCGGATCGCGAGCGGCAATCAATGAGGCAGCCAAGCCGATACACGGTGCGGTGTCACGCTTTGCCGGTTCGCCAATCAAGTTAGCGACTGGCAATTCCGGCAGCTGCTCGGCGATCGGTTCCACCAAGATTTCGTTCGTCAAAATCAGTTGACGATCGGCAGGAACCAGCTCGCTTAATCGCTCACTGGTGGCCTGGATCATGGTGTTCGAGCCGGAAAGCGCGAGCAATTGTTTCGGTCGCAGCTTGCGACTAGCGGGCCAGAAGCGGGTTCCACTACCACCAGCCATGATGACGGCATACAACATTGATTGCGTTCAGTTTTGAGTCAGACGAGTTGTCAGCAAGATTGCAATAGACTTACGGGCGTTTGCCCCAGAAGTCCAGCACCCGTACTTTGTCTAGAACCGGTTTTAGTACACCGACGAAGGCTTGGTGGTCCGGGTGAGGCAGATAATTTTTGCGAGCGTTTTCGCTTTCGAACGACACCAAAAAGCAGTGAGTAAATCCGTTGTCATGGCGTTCGGGACTGTTGTTGATTCCCCATTCGAACGCATTGATTCCATCGATCTTGCTTGGCAATGCTGCGAAAGCCTCTTCGACCTTTTGGACGCCTTCTTTTGATGCGTCTTCTTTAAACGCAAAGAACACGGCGTGCAGCAACGGTTCGTCAACTTTGGGTTGTTTGGGATCGCCCCAATAGTCGATCACAAACACCTTCTCCATATGTGGACGCAAGACATTGCCAAACTCTTTGTGTGCCGGGTGTGGCAGGTATTTCGCACGACCGGCTTCATCTTTGAACGAGAGCAGGAAGCAGTGCGTGAAGCCTTCGTCGAGACCTTCGGGGCTGTTGTTGACGCCATATTGAAAATCAACGATCGAATCGATTTTATCCGGCAATGCCGCGAAGGTGTCGACGACCTTTTGAACGTCTTCCTTGCTAGATGAGTCTTTAAAGCTAAAGAAAACCGCGTGTCTTAATAAGCCAGTGGGCTTTTGTGATGGATGGTCTTCAGCACGTAGTGTGGTGGACATGACGGTCGACACGCAGACGGAAAGAATCAGTAATCGGATCATTGGACGACACTTGATGAAAGGAGGGAAGCGAGGCGGGGAATACGACTCGCTTCATGATAGTCGACTGACAAAGCTGCCGCGCAAGGTGGCCCTGGTCTTAGGCGGAATTCTATATCCGGAACACCCGAGCCCGCCGGGACACTGGCGCTCTAAATCGTGCCTGAGAGATCCGGCATTCACGCGGTTTATGACGTGGATTGGTTGCCAACTCGTTCTCGCTGTTTTTGAGCGAGTAGTTTGCGCTGGAAACGCCCCTGCACCACATCGACGACGATCAAGACGACCAAAACGAAGTAGAACGTTGACTTGGCCATCGGATGGACGTGGTATCCGAACAATTGGATCGACGCCAAGTGACCGCCTTCGCTGACCAGCATGACACCGACGATGAACAGGATGAAAAGGCCGAGCACTTCGTACATGCGATTTCGTTTCAAAAACTCCGCGACATGATCGGCTAACCAGATCATTAGCAGTCCGCTAATCACGATCGCCGTCGCCATGATCGCAAGGCTCTTCGTCAACGCCATCGCGCTTAGAATTGAATCAAATGAAAACACTAAATTCATCAGAACGATCAACGCGATCGCTTTCCCGAGGGTGGATTTCTTGGCACCGCCATCGGAGTCATGGTCGATTTCTTCGATCGCCAGAAGGTGATAGATCTCTTTGATGGCGGTCCACAGAATGAATGCCCCGCCACCGATCACGATCAAGCTATGCCCGGAAACGCTGAGCGACAACGCCCTGGAATCAAATCCGAAAAACGGTTCCTGAAGCAACGCAATAAGTTTGACGACCACGAATAGCAAAACGATCCGAAAGACGATCGCCAGACCGATGCCCCACTTTCGGACCTTTGATTGATCCTCCTCAGGGACTCGCTTGCTTTCGATTGAGATATAGAGCAGGTTGTCAAAGCCAAGAACTGCCTGCAGCAAAACCAGCATTCCCAGCGTCATGATTCCGCCGAGCGAAAATAGGCTGTCGGCTGCCATGTCCCCTGCCTTCGCCGCGGCCTCGTGAGTTGCCGCTTCGGCAAACAGCATTCCGAATCCGCTGAAGTCTATCGTCGCAAGTTGATCAATCATCGCAATCGCGGGGTTGAATACGTGGGTTGCAAGTTCACACCATCGGGACCGGATTATGGTGTGGGGCCCAGTGCTTGCTCAACCCGGTGGCAGCGTATTGTCACGGTTCCTGCCGTATTTCCAGTCCAACGACTGCTAGACCTGTGTTCCAACCAATTGGGCGGAAGGAATATTGGCGAGTTGAAAGCCGTTCTTCATGATCGCGTTCCCGTCCTTGATGACGCGGCCGACAAACTGAAAGCAGTTTGCTTCGCGTTCAATCAGTTCGACGACAATCGACAGTTTATCCCCAGGCCGCGCGAAACCTCGAAAGCGTGCATGGTTAATTCGAACCAACACACCCAACGCAAACTCATTCGCGTTCGGGTCGGACGTGTCGAAGTCTTCCATCGGGTTGTGTTCGGCGGCAATCAAAATTCCTGCTGACTGCGTGGTCATTTCCTGCATCATCGCCCCGGGCACAATCGGAGCCCCTGGGAAATGCCCCGGCATATAAAACGCTTCAGCCGCCACGATTGCGGATGTTTCAATTCGATCATGCGAAATCTTTTCGATCGAATCGACCATCCGGTACGGCGTTCGGTGATGAAGATACTGCTCGACGGTTTCGAAGCGGTGCTGATAGTACGCTGGGCTTTCGGGCATGTTTGGGTCCAAATAGAAAACCCGATCGGAACGCATCCGACCGGGCATGAATATTCAACTGTGGTTAGCAGATTCAGCTGGTTCGCCTGATACGATTATCTGGCGAAGGCAACTCTGCTTGCTATGCCGATGCCTGCTCTTCGCGGGCTTTCTTTTCAGCGACGCTGCGATAGTCAACAACATCCCAGACAAGGCCCATGGCACGGAACAGCTTGATCGCTTGCCAGGTGATGTCGAATTCCCACCACTTGTGACCGTGCTTTGCCATGCGTGGGTGTGCGTGGTGATTGTTGTGCCAGCCTTCCCCGTACGCGATGATTGCGACCAACCAGTTGTTGCGACTGTCGTCGGTCGTTTCGTAGTTGCGATAGCCCCACATGTGTGAAGCACTGTTGACCATCCAGGTTGCGTGCAGGACGCCGACCAATCGGACAAACACACCCCAGACAACCAACGAAACCGCCATTTCCATTCCGCTGAAGTAGTAACCAATGCCGAATAGGATGGCACCTGACGCGATGTGGATCGGCAAGAACATGTAGTCCATGATCCGCATGCCGCGAAGCTTGTACAAATCGGGCGCCCACTTTTGTAGGTAGGCTTTGCGGTTACCGTTGTGGGTGTGATAAGCCAACCAGAAAATGTGGCTCCACCAACCGCCATCGTGTGGCGAGTGAGGGTCACCCGGTTGATCACTGTTTTTGTGGTGGCTGCGGTGGTCGGCAACCCAGTCCAGTGGAGTACCTTCGCCAGCTAGGCAGCCGACGCTGGTAAGGACGTATTTGAACCAAGTCGGCGTCTTCATGCCGGAGTGCGTCAGCAGCCGGTGGTAGCAGAGGCAAATCCCGATGCTGCCGGTCAGCCAGTGCAGGCCAATTGCGACTGCGAGTCCTTCCCAGGTGAAAGTAAACGGAGCGACAAACAGCACTACCAAGTGTGCCATGCCCAACCAGCCGATTGCCCACCAAGAAATGTTGGCGGCTCGTTTGCGATCAGAAGCCGGAATTCCCGACAAATTGACAGCGGTGCCCTGATCTTTGGCTTCTAGGGCAACCGCGTCACCAGACACGGCGTCTTGCGCCAATTCCATATCGGGGTATTCGAGACGCTGCGGTTTACCCGTACTCTTCTTTTTGGGGGTTTCAATTACGTTCGCCATCGTGACGGAGTCCGTTGTGGGAGGTCTATGTCTGCCGGCTAGTGCTCGAACCGTGAATGCCAGCAATGGTCGCTTCTCCGAATGAAAAAGCCGAGCAACAATCGGAACGTTGGAAAGTCTACGGATTTGTTGTTCTGTGTCTGTCTCGTGATAGACCAATCCTTGTAACAACGATGTAAAAGATTCTTCAATATCCGTCCACAGAGGGTAATGGCAGTCAGAAGTGAGGGCTGTTCTGCGGCATATGCCCTCAATAGGCAGCTGTTTTTTGGCGGCAATCAGACATGTCGCCCGCACGCCATTGCTCCTGGATCGCTTCTCTGCCAAGCGAAAAACATTTCGATGCTGAATGGGCGCACATCCAGAGGGTCCTGTGTCGACGCGGCCCGCGTCGAGCCCGAAAACCCAAATGTCGAATGTTCGAAAAAGACAATCGACTCTCTGTCCGTGCTGCAAATAGGAATTAGCAGCTGAGTAAATAGCGACAGCTTTGCGACGGTCTTCACCCGGCAAAGTCTACCCAATGCGTCGAACTGGAACGGCATACCCGTTACAGGTCAACATTCGCTTGTTCACCCTCAGAGAAACCGGATCACTGTCCCCAATTTGGTCGATGTTCCGAATTACCGGTGAGA
This sequence comes from Stieleria sp. JC731, assembly GCF_020966635.1. Taxonomy (NCBI): domain Bacteria; kingdom Pseudomonadati; phylum Planctomycetota; class Planctomycetia; order Pirellulales; family Pirellulaceae; genus Stieleria; species Stieleria sp. JC731. Next base: position 1,587,034 of record NZ_JAJKFQ010000001.1, read on the forward strand.
GTCAGTTGTTCTGCTGACTCGACGCTGGCGAACAGGATTGCCGATTGGGCTGAATTGCTGTGGGAGCAACGAAGCCCATTGACGCAAACTTGCGATTTCAAACGACGCGGTTGAGTTTCGGAATTCCTGAGACTCAACCGCTTTTTTTTCGGGATCGATCGATATCGGCGGTAATGATCACCGGCGAATAATCGTCAGTCGGCAAGGTCGTCTAGGACGCCGTCCGGCGGCATTGGACCAATAGGCATCGGACTTGGCGAAGATTCTGTACCGGTGAGCCTGCCTGGTAACCGGTGAGCCTGCTTGGTTGCTGCCCAAGCGGTTGAAGTCGACTCCATCTGCCGGGTGTGACTCGGTCTGCGATCAGCTGCCGAAGTGTCCGGTTACCCGCACTGTGTCGGTTTTGCGATTTTCCGACTTTCCACCGGCATCTTCATAACCTTTTGTCTTGGTTCTGCCTTTTCGCCGAACTAAGATATTAAAGGCAAGAGGAAACGATTCTGCGCATCCCCTGGGGAAAATCGGGACGCGGATCTCGACGCCTTCTTCCTCTCACCCCGGTTTCACCACCCCATGCTCGGCCAATCACATTGATGATGGCCGGCGCGGGTCGGTGTTGGTATCCCCAACCCTCGTCGTTTCCGGGCGACAGCCTCATCACCGGGCGACACCAATCGCACAAGGAACTCCGAAGTGTTCTATCGAATCGAAACATCCTCCGTTCGCCAATTCTCTCGCCGTGTTTTCGGCGGTGCAGTCGCAAGTGCGCTTGCACTCGTCGCTTCCGTGGCCGTTGCTGATGTACCCGATCAACCCCAAGCGGCTGAAGCAGAGTTTTTCTCCGCTATGGATGCAGGCCAGATTGAGGTCAAGTTCATTCCTGTCAACGCGGCCAAAGCGAACGTTCTGGTTCGCAACCTGACCGATCAGCCCGTCAACCTGAAAATGCCAAGCGCCTTCGCTGGTGTTCCGATCAATCGCCAAATGGGCATGGGCGGTATGGGAGGAATGGGCGGCGGCATGGGTGGCATGGGTGGCGGCGGCATGGGCGGCGGCGGTGGCGGTCAAGCCATGGGCGGCGGCATGGGCGGCGGCGGCATGGGAGGCGGTATGGGCGGCGGCATGGGCGGCATGGGTGGTGGTATGGGCATGGGCGGTATGATGCGTATCGCTCCCAATCGCCAACAAAAACTTGCAGTCACAACCGTTTGCCTCGAACACGGCAAGCCGGACCCAACACCGAAGATGGCCTACAAAATTGTCCCACTGGACTTGGTCACCACCGACCAACGCGTCCATGTCCTCTGCGAAGCTTTGGGTAATCGCCAAGTCGCACAGAACACCGCTCAAGCGGCCGCATGGAACCTGATGGACAAGATGTCGTGGGAAGAATTGGCTGCAAAGAACCGAGTCGAAAGCAAGTACACCGGCAACGTGGCTTGGTTCTCTCCAATCGAACTTCGCTCGGCCATCGCAGTCGTCAACGAAGCGACTCGCATCGCAGATTCACGTAAGTCTGAATCGGCTACCGAATCGCTGTCCGAGGATTCGCAAAGCCAAGAATCACTTAGCGAAGATAGCTGAGCACGGTTTTCGATTCAGCCGATCGGGCTGAGTCACCCAACTGAAAACATCGAAAACGCTGGCGAAACCTCCCGTCAGCGTTTTTTTGTGGGCATTCAATGATGGCCTGGCGTTTTTAGCCTTATGACTCAACAAGATGCTTCGAGGAATCAACTTCTTGGCAGGGTCATTGGTTGCGAAACAGAGTTTCACGACCGATCTTCCGCAATCAGCGACAAAATCACGAATCCATCTGGCATGTGAATTTGTGACGGTTGTATTGAATATCTGCTGGGTGGATTGCCGATGAAGCCTAGTGGTGGACAACTAGAAGCTAGATGTGCGCATGGAGGCGCACTGCGATGGTCGTATTTTCGCTCAAGCTGCTCAACAATCTTCGAAAAGCGATCGCTGATCGTCGGTTTCCAAAGCAATTGGCGGCGGGATGCGCCTTCGGCGTATTGCTGGGGATCATTCCCCACGGCAATTTGTTGGCGGTGTTGGTCTTGCTGACACTGTTGACCTTCCAAATCAATCATGCATTGATGGCTGCCGTCGCGATCGGAGTTTCCTTTGCTGCTCCTGGTTTGGACGAGTACTCACATCAACTCGGTGAGTATCTATTGAACCATCCCCAAGGTCATCAATTCGCCGTCCAGGCATGGACTTTTCCGTTGATGCCGTGGACCGATTTAAACAATACGGTGGTTCTTGGCAGCTTTCTGATCGGCGTTGTCTCGGTGTGGCCGGTTTACAGAATCACGTTGCCATTCTTCCGCTACATCGCGCCGGTTGAAGAGGAAGAAAAGGCGACTGACGAGGCCAGCGCGTCGGACGAAAGTGCTGGCATTGATAACCCTGCTGATGGACCGTCTGCTAAAGAACTCGGTACAGGCGAAAATCACGACGACAAAGCCGTCAATGACGATTCAGCCGCAACACATCCCGTATCGGTTCGGATCGATGATTCTCAATCGGCTTCCCGGCCGCCACGTTGGGCAAAGAAAGGCGACAAGTCTTCGACGGAGCCCCTCGATAGCGTGCTGACAACAGAAACACATTTCATCACCGAAGAAGCTGCGACCGGTTCGGCCGCGCAGCAGCGACTGGTCGAGACCGCCACGGCGGACCAGTTGCCACCCAATGAACAATTGGTTTCGGTGGAGACCAAAATCGATGTCATTCGAATGAAGGACTATCGCGATCAAGACGATCCGAAGGGCCATGATTCGGACAAAACACCTTCCAACGATGAAGCATTGAACTATCTGCTTCAGCAACTGCGTCACTCCCAGCAAAGGAAAGCGGCAGGATGATTCGCTGGCGTTATTTAGTTACTCGGGTACTGATCGTCTTAGCAGTCCTGGTGATCGTGCGTTTGGGCATGGGACCGGTGGCGCGATGGGCGACGATCATGGGATTGCAAACAGCCACCGGCGCAAAGGTCGAGATTGGCAGCACCCACGTGATGTTATTCCCACCGCGGGTCCGCTACGAAGACTTTCGTGTTGCCGATCCGCGTGACAACAAAGAATTGCGCGACGCATTACGTGCAGACCTTATCGAACTGGAACTTGATGGCGACGCGATGATGCATCGCCGTTTGGTTGCCAACCGTGGGCGGATCACCGGAATTCAGGTCGGTTCGTCGCGAGAAACATCGGGACACTTTGAACCCGAAGAGCCCAGCGAAGATGACATCCCGAGCCTGTCGGACGGACCCGGTGTGATGAGCCAAATGATTGGCGGCATCACTGACAAGTTGACCGATCAGGTTGAGCAAGCTGCTGATGAGCTGGAAACCGTTCGTACTAGTCAAGACATCAAGCAGCGCTACGAACGCGAGTACGATGATCTTGCGAAACGTGCGAAAGAGCTTGAAACGAAAATTCGCGAGTTCAAAAGCAATGCCAAGGCGATCGAGAACCCGTTGCGAGATTGGGATCGAATCGGCACCACCGTTAATCTGGCTGATGAGACACGCGCCGAGTTGAAATCGATCATCGCTTCGCTCGAGACTTTGCCGCAGCGATTTCAATCTGACCTGGCGAAGTTGGAACTGGCTAAGCAAGCTGATTTGAAGCGAATCGATCAGTTCGTTCCCGGCGACCTATCACAATCACAAAACGCCGGTATCGATTTGGTCAGTCATGCTGTTCGAGACCAGATCACAACCATCAAGCAGTACTGGGAAAACGGCCGGACAATCGCCAACTATACGGTCGTCGCGCCTGAAAACGAACGAGCCCGAGGTGTGGATATCGATCTGTTAGGCCAGACACGCAAGCCAGATATTCTGGTGCGAAGCTGCGAGATCCAAGGCCTAATGCGTGCCGGTGGCGAGTCCTATTCGCTGACCGGGACGGTCGAGAATATGACGCCTTCGCCAACACTGCTCGATGAACCTTTGCGTGCTGAACTGCAACTGAACGGACCTCAGACTGTCAAAGTTGGCTACGTTCGCGACCGTCGCAGTGGTAGCGACGTCGATCGCTTGACCATCCATTGGCCTGAGTCTGAAGCCCCAACAATGCGGATGGGAGACGACAAAGACGCGGTCGTTTCGATCAATGGTGGACGACGCGAAATTTGGGTTCAGATGCGTAGCGAAGGTGATCAAGTCCATGGCATCCTGGCGTGTAAGCAAACGGGCGTCAAACTTGGCTTGGACGTCGATTCCAAATACGAAACCCTTGCCGCAACCGATGCACTTCGCCAAAGCTTGTCCGATGTGGATATGATCACGATCAAGGCAGAGTTCGAAGGAACCTGGGACCATCTCGCAATGAAGATGGATACCAACCTAGGCGACATCTTGAAGAACGCTGCTAGCGATGCAATCGCAAAACAAGTGGAAGCGACCAAAGCCAAGATGGTTGCCAAAGCAGACAAAGCCTTGCTTGATCAACAGCAGCAACTGACAACTTGGTTCGCAACGAAGAGTGCAAGTTCACAGCAGCTTGTTGCGAAGGCTGATCAGTTGTTAGCCGACCTTGGAAAAGATGTCTTAGGTGGTGTTGATTCTTCTGAGGTGACGATCGGTCGGCTGAACGATCTCTTGAGAAGCCGCCTTCGCTGATCACTTCACCCTCGCAGTGATAGACACCGTGGATGAAATCGTCTTCTGGCAGGGATCACTTTCGGAAAACTCGATCGAGATTGATCGAGTTTGGGGGAACGCAACGACGGTAGGTTTGTTCGCAAGCCCCGATGCTGATGGGTCGCAATGGTCGCATCCGGCTGACAAGTATCTGTCGAGCGATTCAGCGGTGATGATGGATCGTTATCGTTTTCTGAAACAGTGTCGTTTGGCTCCCTCGAATGACAGCCCGCAAACATTTCAGCAAAACTATCCGTTGGCGACGCCTTCGTATTCGATCGATGTGTCCGAATCGCTCTGCGTATCGCCACACTTCGGTGGGCCGTTGCAGGTTGATGAAATGCCGGAACACGAGACTAATCTGCAATCGATCAATGGTTGTTTTGTGGTCCTTCAGGAACAGCCCGTTATCGAAAAGACTCGGTCGGTACTACACAAGCTGAATAACGAACTGTCCGTCGCATCGATGGGAGTCCAAGTTCTCTCGCTATTGATTGGCCGTGAACGACTGGTGCAGGAGGAGAAGATCCGATCCTCGTGTGACAGTATTCTTGCCGCGATTGAGCGCGTCGCTGCTCAAATAACCGATTCCCTAAAGACGCTACCAAAGCGTGCAACCGAACAGGGGAAGACGGACCCCCAAGAAAAAAACTAAAGAAAAGTTTTGCTCAAACGCCGATCGTAGTTGGCTAGCGATTGCTACGTAACATAGAATCACTATGGGTGTACAGGAGAATCGGAACCGCAAACCCGGTGTTTTTGTGGCAATGATTACCTGTAGGTAGCGTCGGATCGCTACAACACTCGGGGCGGATGGTCGTTGGGCAACAATGTTGAACAGCGAACCAGAGATTTGGAACTTGCTTGGATCGTTCCCGATGGTGATGTTTGTCAGCCATCCGAACGAAGTCGAACTTGGTTCAGGCCAAAACTGGCAATTCAGAGCGGCTTTGGTGACATTTACAAGTTAAAACCGAGCGAGTTCTAAAAACAGTTGGGATGGTGTAGTGCACAGTGAAGTGTGCTCTCCAATAGACTTGTTTTGACCTCCGCGGACCTCACAGCCTACATGGCCTCTTCACTAACTGCGCCGGTGAACGAATTCATCGAAACGACCGAACGTAAATCGCTGTACATCGTCGATGACGAGCGAGAATTTCTATCCAGTCTCGCGATGTCGTTGCGAGAATTTGGGTATCAGCCCGTTACCTTCGATCATCCAAAGTATCTGTTGGATGTCGTTAAACCGGACGAGGTGGGCTGTGTAATCAGCGACCTCCGAATGCCGGAGATGGGAGGCGTCGAGTTGATTCGGCGTTTAACCGGTCGAGGGTCGTGCCTTTCCGTCATTTTGCTGACCGCTTTTGCCGATGTCGCAACCGCTGTTGATGCGATGAAGCTCGGTGCCGTCAGTGTGGTGGAAAAGCCGTTCCACTTGCAGCGCCTTGCTGATGAAATCGAATTGGCGATGCAACGTTCTGAAGACGATCAGCATCGAGCATCGAAAATCGCCGAGGCGGAAGAATTGCTCAATAAGCTGACGAACGAAGAGGCAGCGGTTCTGGATCTTGCCACCAAAGGCTATCCGAACCGAGAGATCTCGCGCCAGTTGGATATCAGCCCACGAACCGTTGATCGTCGTCGTCAATCAGCATTGCGAAAGCTGAATGCCGATTCGGTTGCGGACTTCGCGGTTCTGCGAACGCGGCTGGATTCAAAGTAGTCGCGTCAAACTTATTTTTCGATGACGCAGTTTTCTAAAACAACTGCGTCCATCTCGGTGTTTTGGAAACATCGCAGGGCGTCTTCGGGTGAGCCGACAATCGGTTCACCACGCACGTTAAAGCTTGTGTTGATCAGCACCGGGCAACCGGTTGTTTGATGGAATGTCTTTAGCAGCTTTGCGAAGCTGGGGTTGTCGACATCGTTGACCGTTTGAACCCGTGCACTGCCGTCCACATGTGTTGTCGCAGGCAATGAATCTGTTTTCACATTGCAAACCATCAGCATGTAGGGGCTGGTGGTATCTTCCGAAAGATCAAAGAAGCGGTGTGCCTCGCTTGCCAAAACTGCTGGGGCAAAGGGGCGAAACGATTCGCGAAATTTGATTTTCATATTCATGGTCGACTGCATCTCGGCAACTCGAGGGTCGCCAAGGATGCTTCGGTTGCCCAGTGCCCGCGGTCCAAACTCCGCACGCCCGGCGAATCGTCCAACGACTTTTCCTTCGGCCAACAGTTTAGCAATGTGGTGATGGAGCAGATCTTCGTCATCAAATTGCCGAAACGCTTGTCCCCTGCCCTGCAGCAGCTCGGCGATCGATTTCGCGGAATAGCTCGGCCCCAGCAGGCTTCCGTTTTGAAAATCAACTCCGGTGCTGGATGGTTCGTACGGTCGGGCTTTTTTCAGCAGTTGGTGCCAGATCAGAAACGCAACGCCGAGTGCACCGCCCGCGTCCCCAGCAGCAGGTTGAACCCATATCTTTTCAAATGGGCTTTCCCGAAGCAGTCGCCCGTTGGCTACGCAATTCAGCGCAACACCGCCTGCCATGCAAAGTTTGTCGAGCCCAGTGATGCGATGGAGTTCCGTCGCTGCTTTTAGCACGATTTCCTCGGTGACAGTTTGGATCGATGCAGCCAGATCCTTGTCCAGTGCCTCGATTTGCGAATCGCGTTCCCGGGGGCCGCGTCCGAGCAGTCGGTGAAGCTTCGGTGTCGTCATCCGAAGCGTTTGGCAGAACCCAAAGTAGTCGAGGTTAAGCCGAAAGGATCCGTCATCATGGATCTTGACCAACCGGTCTTTGATGAGATCGACATATCGAGGCTGACCATACGGCGCAAGCCCCATCAATTTGTATTCACCTGAGTTCACGCGAAATCCGCAATAGTGGGTAAATGCTGAATACAGCAGTCCCAGCGAGTGAGGAAAACGCGTTTGCTGAATCAATTTGATCTGATCATGGCGACCGATTCCCATTGTCGAAGTGCTCCATTCGCCGACTCCATCCATCGTCAGGATCGCGGCCTGATCAAAAGGCGATGGGTAGAACGCACTTGCCGCATGTGCTTCGTGATGCGAGCAAAAGACGATACGGCGACGATACTTTCGATTCAGCCCCTGCTTGATCAATCGCCGGATTCGCAGTTTTTCTGCGATCCAATTCGGCATCGCTTTGCGAAATGAAACGAAGCCTACGGGGGCATATGACAAGTATGTCTCTAGCAGCCGATCGAACTTCAGCAACGGTTTTTCATAGAACCCGACGAAGTCGATTTGCTCTTCGGTTAAGCCTGCCTCTTCAAGACAATATTTGATCGCGCATGTGGGGAACCCTTCGTCATGCTTTATGCGTGAGAAGCGTTCTTCTTGCGCCGCGGCAATGATCCGTCCGTCAGCAATCAGTGCTGCAGCGGAGTCGTGAAAGAAAGCGGATAGGCCTAGGATGGCGGTCATTGTTTGATCTGCGCAGCCAAGTTGATAATCCGCATTTTGGGTAGGCCGTCGGCGATCATTGGCAAGGCCTCGTCAATGATGCCTCGCTTGGCCAATTCTGCAACGGATAAGGCTCCATCTGCATCGCAGGATTTCAGCAACACGAACTCTTCGGCCATCAGCAGTTTGGCAAGATAGCCAGCGATCGCATCAGTTGTCGTACGCCAGTCTTCAGGAAGATTAGCATCGACACCTTGATGGTAAAAGCTATCCACGCGAACGATCATATTGGCGCAAGAGTGAGGTCGGCCTTTTTGAGCGGCAAATTCTTCCTGAGTTTGAATTGGATCAAAGCTCGGAAGTCTATCGGCAAGCCAGTGATGTGTTGACTTCAATAGATCAACACAGTGCCAATGGATCCAATCTGGCGGCAAGTTGTGAAGGGCATCAAGTTCACGGATCGCTTCGATGAGATTACCGCCGCCGACGATAAGGTAATCGTCTGCGGGTGACTGAAGGCTGTGCCATCGACAGAAGCCCTCGATCAAATTCGGCTGTAGCAGCAGGCTTCCACCGATCTTTATGACGCGTCGCACACCTGTTGCTCCCACAGACGAGTCAACGCGATAGCCGTTGCACAGCGAGATTGTTCAGGGCCCAAATGATCGGAAAGTAGCGAAGCAGATTCTAGCAGCGACTTTGGGACCAGATCGTCGGCATGACCCGAGACAATTACATTAATTGCATGTCCATCGTCAGATCGTTCTTGAACGCCATGCATGTCGTATTGAGCGAACAGTTTTCTGATCCCTTGGTCAATCAATTCGGTTGCGGCATTAAAGACTTGTGCTGCCAAATTTGCTGCGTCGTTCAATGAAACTTCGCGATGTCCAAGTCCAATCATTCGTGCGATTCGGTTGGCCGCGTGGAATAAATCTCGTGGCTTGCCGTCGGCGGTTTCGCAAGACCTCGATTCCTTTGTCAGTCCCAACAATAATCGGACATCGTCCATCGTGCTAAAAACTTCTCGCATGATGGGCACTTGGCGGTTCCTGAATGTCAATTCGTTGACGATCGAACTGACTGGTGTTCGCTGACCACCGACATAGACCAACGAACCTTCACAAAGACGATCAAAATCCGTTCGGGCTCCCGTGGCAACCTGTCCATTGATGATCGGAATCAAGTCAGTTGTGGTGCTTCCGATATCGATCAAAAGTCCTGTTCGTCCGGAAGGGAGATAGCTAGACGCATGGCTTGCCAAAGCGTGCCAGTTCGCGGCTGCGATCCGATCGGTTTGATCGCTGAAGGTTTGGTCGGTATACCATCCTCCGCCAACACCATAGATTTGCAGACCGACGCCGGAACGTTGAGCGGCCAGTTGCGTTTGGCCGACGATATGTTTGACACCGACTTCACGATCTAAAAAGCAATCTGCCAGTTCGCCTGTCATGGTGACAACGACCATCTGATGCGGTGGCAATATCGCCAGATCGTTGATCAATTGCGTTGCCAAGCAATCGCTTTTTCGCCACAGCGGAAAATCGACTGCGAGCGTGACACCACTGCTGTGTGCGTACTTTAGATTCGCGCCCCCGATATCAATCCCGACGACAGGCGAATAGGTTGAACACATCGATGAATTCATGAAGGCCGAACCATTGCTTGTCGGGTCGCTGCTCGTTGTGACCCTGCTCGTTGGGGCGATTCGCGTTGGGACCATTGCCCGTTTGAGCCATGACCCAAGGGCGACCTGTTGGTTTTGTGGTTTGATCTCTCACGAGTCGACTTACACTCCACAATACAAGCGGGAAAGACCGCTACTCTTGCGGAGTGAAGGGCGACACTAGGCATCATCGCCAGTTAGGCGAGCAACGGTGCGTCGAAGTAGACTTTTCCGTCCGGCGTCCAACGCACCGATTCAACGGTCGCTTTGCAGCGTACGGGGCCGGTTTCCATATCAAACAGCCGAGCGGCCAAGTTCCCGTGGATCATCTCGCGAAGTCCGACGTAGGAAGTGGTGAGCCGAGGGTTGATTTCGATGACGCAGTCTTGGCTGGGTTCGTCACCGAGGATCAGGTCCAAGCCGACAAAGCCGCGGGCGGTTGGCGGCATCGCCGCAATGGCACGCGAAGCAATCGCAGTGGCGCGACGTTGTGATTCATCGTCCAGCGGTCCACAGCCGCCGCTGTAGTTGCAGTGTTCCGGGCTGATGACCTGAGAAACCGCGGGCAAGAACGTTTGGTAGTTGCCCGATGCAAGATAGGAGATCGAAATGCTTCGGCCATTCATCCAGCCTTGCATAATCGATCCGGTCTTGAGCGCCTTTCGTGCTTCGCGAAAGTCGCTGAACGTTTCAATCTCTTGGGTGCCACAGCCATCGCGAGGCTTGATGACGAACTTGTGGCAGTCGGCAAGGACGCCGATCATGCGTTCGTCTTCGGGGGCAACAAAAGGTGGGTGGTTGACCCCGGCACGGTGCAGCAACTGTGCTGTTAGCAATTTGTCGCTGGCGACGCGCAGAAAGTCGCCGCTGCCAGCGATCACATCGACTCCGGCGCTACGCAGAACGCCGACGCCTTTGGCTAGCAAACCATCGACTTCGGGAGCAATGATCAGGGCTGCATCGCAACCGGCAGCAGCCTTGGCCCACTGTGCCCAAAGCGGACTGCCGTTGTCGAATTTAATTTTCGTTGTCGCTTCACATTCGACATCCAGTTGTTCATCAAGAACAACGGTGGTTTCGGCGAACTTTGAAACGTCTGCGACCAGTGCGCGAAGCATGGCTTCGCCTTCACTGCGCAACTCGTCCAAGCCCGCTTCATCGGTCGCCCCGACCAATCCGCCTCCGCAGACATATTCACCGACGAAAATGTTCAAAGCACAATCCTTTCCTAAAAGATGCCCAAATGATCCCTAGCCTCATCCGTCATGCGATCGGGAGACCACGGGGGATCCATCACAACTTTGACCTCGCAAGAGTCCACTTCTTCGAGCTCTTCAGCGGCCGCCTTTGTGCCGGCAACCAATTGAGGGCCTGCCGGGCACATGGGACTGGTCATCGTCATGTCGATTTGGACATCGTGTCGTCCATCTTCTTTCTCATCCGAGACGTTAACGACGTAGATCAATCCCAGGTCTACAATGTTAACGTATAGTTCCGGATCGATCACCTGCTTTAGTGATTCACGGACCTTGTCTTCTGCTAAAGCCATTTCTCTTACTCGTATTCGCGAACTTGGCGGGCGATGGCGGCACCGAGTGCTTCCCGCACACTTTCGATGGTGATTCGGTCGAAGATCTGCTGGAAAAAACCAGTCACGATCATTCGGGTTGCTTCTTTCTGTGTGAATCCACGGCAACGTGCATAGAAGATTTGTTCCTCGTCGACCTTGCTGGTCGTGCTACCGTGCGTGCACCGCACATCGTCGGCTTCGATTTCCAAACCAGGGATCGAATCCGCACGCGCCGATGCGGACAGCACCAAGTTATCGTTGCGTTGATAGCCGTCGGTCTTTTGAGCCTTGGGATCGACCTTGATCATCCCACGCCAAACCGTGCGGCTGTTGTCTTGCTGAGCGGCCTTGTACAAAAAGTCACTATGGCAACTTGGTGCCCGGTGGTGCTGCTGGGTGTGATAGGCCAAGTGTTGGCGTGCTTCGGTAAACATCACACCGTTGACTTGGCTGTCGGCACCAGGGCCGATCAAGTCGACAGTTTGATTGACTTTTGAAAGCATCGAACCCATCGCCGCGATCGTCCACTGCAAAGTGCAGTCCCGGTCGATCACCGCTTTCTGCTGTGCGAAGTGATACGCTTTGTGTCCCCATTCCTGCAGGCTGACAAACCGCAGGTGCGAACCGGGCTTTTGGATCAGTTCGATCGAGCCGAGGTGCAGTCCGCCCGCATTTGGATCCAAGCTGTTGGACTCGTGCAACACGGTCGCTTCGGCGCCTTCTTCGAGCACAATCAGTGTGTGCGTCGTGTCGGTTCCGCCGTCGCTCATAATTGAGCCGATGTGCAGCGGCTGGCTGATCGTGACGCCACGGGGGACGTACAAGAACTGTCCACCGGCCATGAATGCCGCGTGCAGAGCAGCAAATTTGTCATGGTCGGGATCAAAAGCGGTAAACAGGTGTGGGCGGACAAGGTCCGCGTGCGTACCGGCCAGCTCGCTAAGCGGTCCAAAGACCACGCCTTTGGAAGCCAGTTCGTCGCTGAGCGAGTGTTGCACCACAGCGCTATCGACGGTTTCGATTCGGCCGCCGAGCTGGACGCCTTCGACCAACTGGTGTGGACTGGATTCAAGTTCGGCAGGTGTATCGCCGAGACTTGGCAGTCCATACTTACCGAGCTGGAAAGTACGAATGTCGGTACGGATCCATTCTTCGTGCCGGCGGTGCGGCCAATCCATTTTTGAAGCGTGTTCGAACGCTTCGCGACGCAGTGCGACTAACCAGTCCGGCTCGGCGACTTGTTCTAGCAAAGCCTCGAAACCGGCTTCATCGAAAGCGTGAACGGTGGAAGATGACATTGAATGTTATTGGAGATAATTGAAGTACAGCTTGGGTCGCGCCGGTGTTGGGGTCGGCGTCAATCAATCACGGATCGGGCGCGTTGTACACAGCCCGATGAAAGCTTGGCGGCGGCGAACTTCAGCACGGTGCTAAGGTCAGCACGATGCTTAAGCGATACTGTGTTTAAACAACACGATGCCTAAATAACACGTGCTTCGCCGCCGAAGGCGTCGGCATTCGGACTAGCCGACGCTGCCTTCCATTTGCAGTTGAATCAAGCGATTCATTTCGATGGCGTATTCCATCGGCAGTTCTTTCACGAGTGGCTCGATAAAGCCATTGACGATCATCGTGCTGGCTTCTTGTTCGGTCAGGCCGCGTGACAGCAGGTAGAACATCTGCTCTTCACCGATTCGCGAAACGCTCGCTTCGTGTCCGATCTGGACATCCTGTTCGCTGATTTCGATGTACGGGTAAGTGTCGCTGCGGCTTTCCGGATCCAAGATCAGTGCGTCGCAAACGACGTTGTTCTTGCTGTTGTGGGCACCCGGTTGAACGGCTACCAGGCCACGATAGCTGCTTCGTCCGCCATTCTTACTGATGCTTTTGCTGATGATCTGGCCCGTGGTGTTGGGCGCTTCGTGGACCAGCTTGGCACCGGCGTCCTGGTGCTGACCTGCACTTGCAAACGCGATCGAAAGGATCTCGCCGCGAGCGCCGGGTTCTTTCATGTGCACGGCGGGATACTTCATCGTCAACTTGCTGCCCAAGTTGCCGTCGACCCATTCCATCGTCGCGTCACCGTACGCCCACGCACGTTTCGTGACCAGGTTGTAGATGTTGTTGGCCCAGTTCTGGATCGTTGTGTAACGGCAGCGGGCGTTCCGTTTGGCAACGACTTCGACAACCGCGCTGTGCAAGCTTTCGGTGCTGTACATCGGCGCGGTGCAGCCTTCGACGTAGTGCACGTTGGCACCTTCGTCGACCAGGATCAAGGTTCGTTCGAACTGTCCCATGCTTTCGGCGTTGATGCGGAAGTACGCTTGCAATGGGAAATCAATCGTCACGCCTTTGGGGACGTAAATGAATGAACCGCCGGACCAGACCGCACTGTTGAGCGCGGCGAACTTGTTGTCCTCCGGCGGAATGACTTTGCCGAAGTACTCACGCAGCAGTTCGGGATGTTCGCGAACGGCGGTGTCAGTGTCGGTGAAGATAACGCCTTTCTTGGCAAGGTCTTCTTCCAGCGACCCGTAGACAACTTCACTTTCGAACTGTGCCTTCACACCGGCCAAGAACTTTTTCTCGGCTTCGGGAATGCCCAGCTTGTCGAACGTGTCTTTGATTTCTTGTGGGACATCATCCCAAGTGCGACCCTGTTGTTCGGTCGGCTTGAGGTAGTAAAAGATGTCCTGGAAATCGATGTCGATGCTTCCGCCCCATTTGGGCATTGGCTTTGATTCGAAGATATCCAGCGAGCGTAAGCGGAACTCACGCATCCAATCGGGTTCGTCCTTGATGTCCGAAATCTGGTTAACAACCTCGCGGTTCAAACCCTTTTTCGCTTTGAACACACCTTTGGTTTCGGTGCGGAAGTTGTACTTATTGATTTCGCCGATTTCGGGCTTACTTGGTGCGTCGGTGCTCATCGTTCTATTGGATCTCCACGACCTGGAGTGAAGTGTATTGTTGGGCAATCAAACACGGCAAAGTGACCGCGTCTGAAGAGTTAGACGATCGCTTCTTCGGCGAGCATCTCTTGGTTGCGTGCTTCGGCTTCTGGATAAGCCTTGCGAATTCGGTCGTATCCTTGGCGGTGAAGTTCTTCGGCAAGTTCTTTGCCGCCGGTTTCGACAAGTCGTCCGCCCAGCATCACGTGCGTGAATTCTGGTGGGTTGTGCTCAAGCAATTTGTCGTGGTGCGTGATGATCAGCAGACCCATTTTCTGGTGACCGATATCAGCGATCGACTCACTGGCCAAACGAACCGCGTCGGCATCAAGGCCGGAGTCGGTTTCGTCCAGCACGGCAAACTTGGGTTGCAGCATCGCCAATTGAAGGATCTCGGCACGCTTCATTTCGCCACCGGAGAATCCGTCGTTGACATAGCGACGAGCGAACTCGACATCCATGCGGAGGTGCTCCATCTTGTCCTTCAGTTCCTTGCGGAACTCTCGCATCGGAATCAGTTCTTCGCCTTCCTTACGATCGGGACGTCGCACATTGGTGGTCGCGTGACGCAAGAAGTCGGCCATCTTGACGCCGGGGATCGCCATCGGACGTTGAAATGCCATGAAGATCCCCGCACGAGCACGCTCGTCGGGTTCCATCTCCAAAACGTCTGCACCGTCAAGCGTGATCGATCCGCTGGTGACTTCGTATCCTGGGTGTCCCATGATCGCCAAGCCCAGCGTGCTTTTGCCGCTACCGTTGGGGCCCATCAATGCGTGGGTTTCGCCATGGTTGATGGTCAGGTTGACGCCTCGCAGGATCGGCTTGTCACCGACGGAAACGTGAAGGTCTTCGATTTTCAAGACGTGAGTCATATTCGCTTGACTTCTAATTATTGGCTGCGGTTTGTGACTAAAAACTTTGTATTACTAAACTGATCTTGGTTCGTTCTGGCAGGGCGACGAAAAGCCGTTAGCCCCGCGAAGCATCTGCTAACCCCGCGAAGCATTTGCCGATTCGCCGTTTAGCGAGTTACTCGGGTGCCGTTGGTGCTCTGTCGAGTCGGCCAAGGCAAACTGGCAACAGGCGTCACCATCTTTGCGGCATTGGCTTAAATGCACCGGTTTGCCTAGCGCTTCGGACAGCAGCAGTTCTTCCAGTCGGCACATCGAATGGTCGTGCTCACCATTGGCGAGTGTCGGGAAGGGACACGAACTAATGTCCAAAACCGGCAATTCACCTTCGGAAACAACGTCACTGCGGACTCGACGTTCGGACAACAGCTTGCTCAAAAGCCGCATCCGATCTTCGAGTGGTGCAGATCCATCCAATCGCGCCTCGTGCAACCGGCTGGCGTATTCCTTGCCCAAGCGTTTTGCGATGCCAATCAACATTCGATCGCGAAGCTCTGGGTCTTCGATCGCAAGCAGCTCCTGCCACATCGCCTCGGCCAGTTCAGTCGAGTCGGCGCTGTTGGTTCGGCGGCCTTGATCGGTCAGTCGGTACTGGAATGTCGGTCGCCCGCGTCCTGCAACAACTTTCTCGCGCTCGATCAATCCACGGTCGAGCATCCGGTCAACTCGCTGGCGTACGGCGGTCGCAGTAACGCCCAGGCGATCAATCAGCTCTCCGATCCCAATCAGCTCGCCGGTCGGAATTGCTCGTAGCAGTTCACGATCGACAGACCGCACCACCGCATGGTCGGCTGCCGAGTTGTCGGACTTGCCATTCGCTGTACGCATGACCAGAATCAGAGGTGGTTGGGACTAAAAAGCAACTGAAATCGACTTGCAACACTCTTACTTTTGCAAGCCTCGGCATTTTTGACAACTACTGTTGTTAAAAAACAGAGCCCACCACCCGATGAAGTCGGGATAACGGCAGTCGTGTCCCCTTTGCTGCCAATTTTTCGGTTTGGATAGCAATTTAACGGCGGCTAACCGACAGTCAGAATCTGCCCCAAACAGCGGTCACCACCCCCTAATAAGCTGCCGCGACGCTTGGTACGATTCGTTTTCAGCGGGTCAGCGCAAACCCGGTTTTCCCATTTGCTTTCTTTTAGGGCGTCATAATCATCCGCCCGGACAGATGGGCTTTTCGGGATACGCTTGTCCTGTAATCCTTCCCCACCAATCGTTAGAAGCTGAAGCGATTTGCTTGCGGCTTTCCTTTCTAAACGCCCCCTCCAGTAGCGATTTGCCATGAAAGCCGTCGCGGTTAAACCCGGCACTCCCAACAGCGTTCACCTGACCGAGGTTCATGAGCCGTCCCTCGATGCATTCCCCGATGGCAACGGCGTTTTAGTTAAAACGTTGAAAGTCGGCGTCGACGCCACCGATCGTGAAATCAACGAAGCGTTGTATGGAAACGCTCCCGAAGGTGACGACTACCTCGTGATCGGACACGAATCCTTCGGTGTTGTCGAAGCGGTCGGTCCCAAAGTTCGTCGCGTCAAGCCAGGCGACTATGTGACCGCTACAGTGCGTCGGCCTGGTGGGTCGATCTATGACATGATCGGCACCAACGACATGACCAGCGAAGAAACCTATTACGAGCGAGGCATCAACCTTCGCCATGGTTTCATGACCGAAAAGTTCGCCGACGAGGAGGAGTACATCGTCCGTGTGCCGGAAGGGCTGAAGCACCTGCACGTATTGATGGAGCCAATGAGTTGTGCGGCCAAAGCGGTTCAGCAGGCTTACGAAGCACAGCAGCGAATGAAAGTCTGGCGTCCCCGCTTGGCTTATGTTCTGGGCTCTGGCCAAATCGGTCTGCTGACGACGCTTATCTTGAAGCTGCGTGGGCTTGAGGTTTACACGCTGGCTCGCGGCGAAGCTCCAAACTTGAAGAGCGAAATCGTTAGCGGGATGGAAGCGAGCTACATCAGCACGCGTGAAACATCGATGGAAGAGCTGGTCAAAAAGACCGGAAAGCCAGATCTGATCGTCGACGCAACCGGCAGCAGCATGCTCGCTTTCCAAGCGATGCAGCACGTCGGTCACAACGGCGTGGTTGTTTGGACCAGCATCACCGGCGGTGATAAAAACCTGGAAATCCCCTCGGACAACGTCAATTTGAACTGGGTCTTGGGTAACAAGTTGCTGCTCGGCAGCGTCAACGGAAACCGCACCCACTTCGAAAGCGGGATCCGCGATTTGGCCCTCGGCGACATGATGTTCCCCGGCGTTCTGGACAAAATCCTGACTCACCCAGTCGACGGCCTGGATAATTACCAGGAAATGATGCGTCTGTTGGTCGAAGAAAAGGATGCACTCAAGGTGTACGTCAACGTCGCCGAAGAGTGAAAAGACGCGTGATCTAATTCGATCGGCCCCGTCTGGCGGAATGGGCCGATCGAGAGATGTTGGTGTGGCAATGTGACTCGATCGGTGCTGGGCGGGTGCTCAGGTCGATCGACGTAACAATCTTGTGTTCGATCAGACAGAACCGTTGACTTGCCATTGCCGCCGATAGCGGTGTCTGATAGCTTCACGCGAATTGAATCCGGGTAAGTTGCCCGGACTTTGCCTCGAATGCCGGATGAATCGGCAATTCGACTGTCCAGAACCGCATCTTTTCAATCTTTTGCGGTACTTGGGACGTGCAAAGCGTTCGATTTTTTCCACCAACCCCCTGAATCTGCCGCGAGCAAGTCACAGCGATCGCCTCTTGCGAACGATGGACATCTTCTCCTCCTTCGCGGCGTCTAGCACGAGAGCCCAGGAAAGTGGCCTCAGACGCAATTTTTTTAGAAGCGAAGCTCGCCTAGGATTCTACCGGAAAGACACATGGTTAACCGCAATCTGATCCGTTCCCTCGAAGACGACGATATGCTCGATGATCTGGCGAATCTAGCGCCAGAGGAGGAAACGGAAGATTGGCTGCTCGATTTTTTGCAGCATGCTGAGCAGCAGGATTACAGCCAAGGCCAGATCGTCGACGGCAAGATCGTCGAAATGAACGACGAGTGGGCCTTGATCGACGTTGGCTTCAAAAGTGAAGGCACCGTCAACCTGAACGAATGGGGCCCTGAAGAGCCCAAGCCGAAGGTCGGCGACATTGTCCGCGTCTTGATCGAAGAGATGGAGGACAACTTCGGAGCTGCTGACGATCCTTACGGGATGATCTCCCTGAGTAAGGAAAAAGCCGAGAAGATCATCGAGTGGGAAAAGATCATCTCGACGATCGGCGAAGGCCAAGTGGTCACCGGTTGGGTCATCCGCAAGATCAAAGGCGGTTTGCTGGTCAACATCGGTGTCGATGTCTTCTTGCCAGGCAGCCAAGTGGATATCCGTCGTCCCGGCGACATCGGCGATTTCATCGGCCGCGTGATCCAAGCCGAAGTTTTGAAGATCGACGACACCCGCCGCAACATCGTCATCAGCCGTCGTTCGCTGATCGAGAACCAGCGCGAAGAAGATCGTGCGTTCTTGATGCAGGAACTTGAAGTCGGCCAAATCCGCAAAGGTATCGTCAAGAACATCGCCGACTTCGGTGCGTTCGTCGACCTGGGCGGCATCGACGGCCTGTTGCACATCACCGACATGGCTTGGGAGCGTATCTCGCACCCAACCGAAATGGTTTCGATCGACCAAGAAATCGAAGTCAAGGTTCTGCACATCGACCGCGAAAAGCAAAAGATCGCTTTGGGTCTGAAGCAGAAGGACCGCAACCCGTGGGAAAACATCGAACAGAAGTACCCTGTCGATTCGAACCACATGGGCGAAGTCGTCAATGTGATGAGCTACGGTGCGTTCGTCAAACTGGAGCCAGGCATCGAAGGCCTGGTTCACATCAGCGAGATGAGCTGGACCAAACGGGTCAATCACCCAAGCGAATTGGTCAACATCGGCGACAAGATCGAAGTCAAGATCTTGGGTGTCGATCCCGAAGGCCAACAGCTTTCATTGGGTATGAAGCAAACCCAAAAGAACCCATGGGAAGACGTTTTGGAGCGTTACCCAGAAGGTTCGGATGTCAACGGAAAGGTTCGCAACCTCACCAATTACGGTGCGTTCATCGAACTCGAAGAAGGCATCGACGGTCTGCTTCACGTCAGCGACATGTCTTGGACCCGCAAAATCGGTCACCCAAGCGAAGTCCTGGAGAAAGGCCAAGAGCTACAGTGCCGCGTCTTGAGCGTCGACGAGCAACGCCGTCGTATCGCACTCGGCCTGAAGCAACTGGACAACGACCCATGGGATGGCGACATTCCAGACAAGTACCAGCCTGGCCAATTGGTCAAGGGTAACGTCACCAAGATCACCAACTTCGGTGTCTTCATCGGTTTGGAAGACGGCTTGGAAGGCTTGCTGCACATCAGCGAATTGGCCGAGCACAAAGTCGAAAACCCAGAAGAAGTTGTCAAAGTTGGCGACGAGATCGAAGTCAAAGTCTTGCGTGTCGATACCGATGAGCGAAAGATCGGACTGTCGCTCAAACGTGTCGAATGGGGTGAGGAAGAAGAGCGTGCAGCAGCTGCTGCCGAAGCCGCCGAAGCCAGCGAAATGCCTGCACAAGATGGCGAGCTGAAGGGTGGACTCGGAAGCGGCGAAGGCCCTCTGTTCCCGCCAGCGAACTAAGTTCCTAAATTCGACTGCTGAATAACGAAAGCCTCCCATCGGATCACCGGTGGGAGGCTTTTTCTACAACCCTGAGCCGAAACGCGTTAGCGTCGGTTCCCCACGGGCTCTGCAATCGGTAGTGGACGAAGCGATGAGTCCCTCCGCCTGAATGCCTACCAGGACAACCTTGAGCCGAAACGCGTTAGCGTCGGTTCTCGACGGACTCTGCCCGCAATCTGTAGTGGACGAAGCGATGAGTCCCGTCCAGTCACAAACTCTCGTTTCCCATCCTATTGGCCACGCCGGATCCAGCACGAACCGTGCGCCTGCATGCCAATATGCGGGTAATAACTTTCTGCTGCGGGGGCGGCCAACAGAATCAAGTTGGTTCCCAGGCCTGCATGCTGATGCGATTGTTCGATCAGTCGTTTGCCGATGCCTTTTCGTTGAAATTGAACGTCGACGGCCAGGTCTGACAAATAGGTGCAGTAACAAAAGTCTGTGATCGAGCGGGCGATCCCAACCAGTAACCCTGACTGGTCGCGTGCCGTTACGATCAGGTCGGCGTGTTGAAGCATCTTCGCAATGACGTCCGGTGAATCCACAGGACGCCGATCCGCGAGTGTCGAACGTTTCAACACGTCAATGAATTCGCCGCTCGAAAGCTCCGGCTCTAAACCATACAAGACGTCCATCACCACCTCAGGCTCGCAGTTACTATGACCGATCGATCTATAGCTTAAACACCTGCGAACCGCTTAGGCACTGGCAATCAGTTTGGCCGCTGAGGCGGATACTAGGTTGGCCGCTTGTCGGATGGTTTCATCAAGAGGGCGACTGGGATCATGGATCTGCAGTACGTCAGCCAAGCCGATGTCTTCGACACTGCGTTCCTGCAGATCTAGCAGTCCGCAAATGGCTTTGACAGGGATGCCGTATTTCTGACCAACCTCGCTGACGCCGCGAACCAATTTTCCATAGGCTGTTTGATCGTCGATGCGTCCTTCGCCGGTGATTATCAGATCGATTTGGCCACCGCTCAATAAGCGTTCCATACCTGCGAGTGCGAGTACAAATTCGATTCCCGAAATGAATCGGCCTCCGAGAAATACTTTCAGCCCGTACCCGGTCCCACCTGCAGCCCCGGCGCCCGGCACGTTCGCCGCGTCAATTCCAAGATCACCGGTCACTACGGATTGCAGGTGATCAAGTCCACGATCCAGCTCGCGTACCATCGCGGGATCAGCACCTTTTTGTGGCGAGTAAACGAAGGCGGCTCCTTCGGGTCCGAGCAGCGGGTTGGCGACATCGTTGACGGCGATAATTTGCACCTCCGACAAGTCGACTGCACCAGAGCCATCGATATGCTTGATGGAATGTAGTTGGCCACCGACGGGGGCCAGTTCTTTGCCGTGATCATCCAGGAATCGATAGCCGAGTGCTTTGGCAATTCCGCAGCCGCCGTCGTTGGTTGCGCTACCGCCAAGGCCTACATAGATTGTCTTTGCGCCTTGGTTGATCGCGTCGGCGACTAGCAGACCGGTGCCTTCGGTTGATGTTATTGCGGGGTTGCGCTCGGCTGCAGTGATCAACTCCATCCCGCTGGCACGTGCCATCTCGACGTAAGCAGTGCTCTCGCTTTCATCGAATCCGTATTCGGCAACCGTTGGTCGACCTAATGGGTCCAGCGTATTGCACTGCTTTGGACGGACTTCGTTTCGGCATTGCAATATTGCGTCCAGAAATCCATCGCCCCCGTCAGACGCGACGACTGGGTGAGTATTGATATCTGGTCGTTGGCTTCTTAGTCCCGATTCGATAGCCGCGATCACTTCACTTGCGGTCAGCGATCCTTTGAACTTGTCGGGCACGATCAGAACGTTCATATCAATACGATTCGCGAAAGAAAGACTCTACGACGTTTTCAACCACATGAATTCGTATGGTTTTAGCGTGACATTGCAGCTTTCGGCACTGGCGTCACCGAATCGAGATTGGCTCAGCATGTCTGAAAGCGGAGCGGCTGAGAGCTGAACTGTTTGTTCTTGGTCAGAGAAATTGTGAACCGCAAATAGCTCGGTCCCATCGCCAGCACGTTTGATAATAAACACCGGACCTTGCGATGAGTAAGTCGCCTTACCGTAGGGATCAAACAGCGGTTCCTGCCCACGTACATCAAGCATTGCCTTGTAACTTTTGAAAACCTTCCCGCGGATCGAATCGCTATCGGTTAACTCGTCGGCGAGCGGATCGTATTGCAGTTTTGCTCGGTTGATACGTCGGTTGATACCCGAATCGATTGCCGCTTGTCGATCGTTTTGCGATCCGACGATCGAATGGTAGTAGATGCCCGGAACACCTGGTATCGCGAGCATCACCGACTGGGTCAATAGAAAACGCTGAACGCGAACCTCGTCGGGTAGCGATGGATCGGTTGCAAAGTCGAAATAGTTGCAGTTGATTTCGTAAGGTGATTGCGTGCCGTCTCCGTTGTCACGCATTGAAACAAACCCACCGTGTGATCGAGCGATGTCGGCAAGTTGATCAATTTCGCTTGGGTCGATGATCCCTTGCAAAGGCCTGACACCGACGCCGTCATGGCTGGCAGTGAAATTGAAGAAACAAGTTTGGTCGCTGGGCAGAACCAAAGAACTTGCCCACTCGGTCAACTTTTCGACAGACTGCTGGTGCAGCGAATACATCAACAATGGAGGCAACGTGAAGTTGTAGACCAAGTGCGCTTCGTTGGTGCCGTCGCCAAAGTAAGAGATGTTCTCTTTGTGCGGAACGTTGGTTTCCGTGATCAGTGCGACATGCGGGTGAAGTTGCTCGATCGCTTTCCGGCATAGCTGGATGATCTCATGCGTCTGTTTTAGATGCATGCAGCTGGTGCCGTGTTCTTTCCAGATAAATGCGATCGCATCAAGCCGGATGAACTTGGCGCCACGAGCAACATAAAACAGCAGCACATCCAGGACGGCAAGGAAGACGTTTGGATTATGAAAGTTAAGGTCGACTTGGTCTTCGGAAAAGGTCGTCCAGATGTGAACGGTTTCGTCGCCTCGTTTAAACGGGTGAAGCAACGGTAGGGCTCGCGGGCGGGTCACGCTGGAGTAATCAGCGTCTGGATCCGCCGCGATAAAGAATTCATCGAACTCGGGAACGCCGTTCAGATACCCTTGGAACCAATCCGAGCTTTTGGAGATGTGATTGACGACCGCGTCAAACATCAGGTCAAAGGACTCTCCGAGTTCCTGCATGTCGAACCAGTTTCCGAGCTTCGGATCGATCTGGTAATAATCTTGAACACTAAAGCCATCGTCTGACGTGTAGGGAAAGCAAGGCAGCAGGTGAACGGCACTGACGCTGTCACCAAGTTGTTCGGTCGCAAATCGACGCAGGCACTGCAGCGGGCTGATGCCATCGCTGCGAAAGCTGTCGCCGTAGGTGATAAGGATCGAATCCTTTTGTGTCAGTTGTTCTTGATCGTCTTGAGTTCCCGCCTTGATTTCGGCGGCATACTTTTCAAGCAGGGCCTCGATTCCGGAATGGACTTCCTCAAGATGCTCGGGATAAATCGAACGAATCAATTCAATCATTGCGTTAATAATCTTGCGAGCAGCGTAATGGCAGCCGATCATCCGAGACCGACGCTGAATGGAACGGGCTCATGCCCGCGAACGCTCGATCCCGCCAAACCGAGCGTTCATATTGTTTACAGTTCTTGACAATGCGGGGGATTCGATCAAGAAAGACCTGCGATTGCGGCGGTCAATCTGCCGGTACGGCCCGTGTTGTGGAGATCGAAGAAGATTCGGATCGAGGAAATGGCTGAAACAATGGCGCACAACTCATTGACTTCACTGGCGTCGCTTGCCGCGACACTTGCCAGCGCGGCACCGAAATGGCAAAGCATCGATCACTGGCCTGCAGAGTCTTTGATGGCCTGTGGGGACTTTGGAGTCATTCGCGGATTGGCTGGTCTTGCCGGCTGGTCGCCAGTTCAGCAAATCGAAACGTTGATCACGCTTGCCGAGGCAGACTTGGTGACGACGTTCATCATCACGCAGCACTTAGGGGCATTGAAACGCCTCGTCGCAAGTTCACAAGTCGACGCGCATCAGTCGTTGGTAAGCCAATTGGCCGACGGGCGTCAAACCGCATCGGTCGGGATCAGTCATCTGACGACCAGTCGCCGCCATCTAGACCGCCCCGTCGTGTCGGCGACCAGATGCAAGCAAGGATATGTTCTCGACGGCATGATCCCTTGGGTGACCGGAGCAAGTCGCGTTGATTGGATCGTGGTCGGCGCCAGTCTGGACGACGGATCGCAGGTTCTGGCCTTGGTAAAAGCGAAGACCGCTGGAGTGAATCCAGGACCGGGGGCAAAGATGATCGCGATGGAGTCAAGTTGCACTGACTCGGTGAAGCTTGAAGGCGTTTTCGTTGACGACCGTTTTATTATCGCTGGTCCAACCGAAGAGGTCCTGTCAGCAAAATCCGATGCGACCAAGAAAACAGGTGGTGCCGGTGGATTGCAAACATCAGCACTCGCTCTTGGGCTTTCTTTCGCAGCTTTGGAATACTTGAAATTCGAGGCAACCAATCGAACGAACTTGCGTGCGATCGCGGAACGATTCGATCAAGAGCATTTCGCGGTTCGAAGTCGATTGCTTTCGGCAACGAATTCAGAGTCCGATATTGATTTAAGCGAGCTGCGCAGCCAAGCAAACAGCCTGGTGCAGCGAACGACCGCCGCCGCGATGACGACTGCGAAAGGAGCCGGCTTGATGGCCAACCATCCGGTCGCACGCTATTGCCAACAGGCATTCTTCTTTTTGGTGTGGAGTTGTCCGCAACCGGTGGCAGAGGCTCATCTATGCGAGATGGCAGGTCTGTAGAAGAAAGTCCCCGTCACAGTCCCTGTGACGCCAGCGAGTGTTGCCGGATGGTTGCGAGCGGCCAGCACGGCGGAGCGTGCTGGGTACTTTGGTGGTGCTGGTTTTCGATAGTACCCGTCACAGTCCCTGTGACGCCAGCGAGTGTTGCGGGCTGGTACTTTGAAATGGCCCGCTGTTTATCCTTCGCCGGCACACTGAAACGTGCCGGCGACTTGGCTTAACAAAGACTCGCTGGCGACTAGGCGCTTAGCAATTCATCCATGGTTGCGACGAGGCCTTTCACCGCGTCGACGCTCTTTTGGAAGTCGGCGGTTTCGGCTTCGGTCAGGTTCAGCTCGATGACTTTCTCAACACCGCCGTTGCCCATGATGACGGGAACGCCAACATAGTATCCGCCAACACCGTACTCTTCGTCGCACAATGCCGCGACAGGGATACAGCGTTTCTTGTCTTTGACGACGGCTTCAACCATTTGTGCACAAGCCGCTGCGGGAGCGTAGTAGGCACTGCCGGTTTTCAGCAGCGAAACGATTTCGGCACCACCCTTACGTGTACGTTCAACGATTTCATCAAGACGCGCGGTGTCGATCAGTTGCGTAACGGGGATACCGCCAACGCTGGTGCAGCTTGGGATCGGTACCATGGTGTCACCGTGGCCGCCCATTAACAACGCGCTGATGTCTTCGACGCTAACGCCCAATTCCATTGCAAGGAATGTGCGGTATCGCGCGGTGTCTAGAACGCCTGCTTGGCCACAAACTTTGGCTTTGTCAAATCCGGTGACTTTCCACATCTGTTGGACCATCGCGTCGAGCGGGTTGCTGACGACAATGACAACTGCGTTGGGGCTGGACTTTTTAATTTGCTCACCGACGCTGGTCACGATTTTGGCGTTGGTCGCGAGCAAATCGTCACGGCTCATCCCTGGTTTACGTGGGATACCCGCGGTGACGACGATCACGTCGCTGTCAGCGGTATCGTCGTAGCTGGTGGTTCCGATGACATTGGAATCGAATCCCATGATCGGCGAGGATTGCATCAAATCGAGCGCTTTTCCGGCCGGCATGTCTTCGGTCGCCGGGATGTCGAGAAGCACGATGTCTCCCAATTCGGCCGACGCGCACCAATGGGCGCAAGTCGCTCCTACGTTTCCGGCTCCGATGATCGAAATTTTCGCGCGACGCATGGTGAATTTCTTTGGCGTTAGAGGTTTCAAGCCTTTGCGGCGGCCGTCCCGCCGGTCATGCGCACCATCGTCTCCACCTAGCGGCGGCGGTCAAGTGGCCTAGGGCCGACTGGACACGTTGTTCACTGCCGTCAAATTGGGCTTTCGTATCGCAGATTAAGATTCGTCGGGGATATTAATCGTCATGGGCTTTCGGTTTCTTTCGCGAATCGCAGCGTCTTCACGCGTATTCTTGCGTTGCCAAATGAAGGTTCCCAAAACTGCCCCCAGTATTAGGGCAGCTAGGACGTAGCCAAACCATGCGATTCCGGATTCTTCTTCGAGCGTCGGATCCAGTCGTGACGTCCAGTCTGCTGCGACGATCAGTGGCCCCACTTGCTTGCCACCACCTTCCTTGGTCATGAATTCGTTGCTGTAGCTCCAGAGACGATAAAAGAAGCCTTCGACGGTGACGGGGTGGCTAATCATGGCGACCAGCGAGTTTCGTTGTCGGAATTCGGCATCCAAAAATTCGGGTAGCTTTGTTGAAACGAGGGTAACCGGGTACGAGCCGCTCATTTCGATCGCCGGTCCTGTTTCGCCTTCGGCACGCTCCAGACGCAACACTTTTTTACCCAGGTCGCCACTGGCATCGATCTGAAAGTAGTGGTCCTGACCAAGCTGTTGGCGAACGGATTCGGAATCGATTGCGATGCGAGTTACCCGAACGACCGCAGCATCGATGCTGATCCATTGTGCGAAAAGCTCTGTCGGTCTTGTCAACAACGCGACAGGATCAACCCGTTCGCCTCCGTTTACCGAGGAAACCTTCTGGGCAGCCGCCATCAACCCGTAAAAGGCATCGGCATCTTCCGCCTGAAGGACGCGACGATTACGCGAAGCAGCATCCGAAATCAAACTCAAGTCGAATCCGACTGACGAGAGCATCTGCCAACCCTGCTTTTCTGGGTTCGTGGGGAACCAAGCGAGACGCTTTGCTGCGAGTGCCGTCGTGGTGTCTGATTTCTGGACCAAGATCGCATCCGCAGAAACCATGTCGCCTTTTGCGATCTTACCGGCAAGTGGTGGTGCAAAGATCGAAAAAGGTTTTCCGGAGGCATGATTGATAATGACCTCTTGGAAGGCATCCATCTCCAGATACTCCGAAAGGTCATCCGGTAACGGATATTGGCGAATCGATTCGATCGCCCCTTCGACGTGAACGACATCACCAGGAGTGATATCTGAATCGAGTTGCAATGATGACTGCTGCAGTCGTTTTTCGTTGATCGATTTTATTCGATACAGCAGTTTGGCCATTTCTGCTGCGGACTCGGTATCGGTGACCGGGTAACAGTTTTGGATCCGCTGATCGTCAAAACCGCTCAGTAGGTTCAACGCGTTTTCGGCGTGTGATCTGGCGAACTGAAAATTGTCGCTGGAGCCAGCGAGGCAAAACGCAACGATGATGGTCGCGAATCGGACCCATCGAGAACCGAACTTCATAATGATTCCTGTGTCGGATGATTCGTTGGCTATTCTGCGGTTTTGGAAGGGTCGCTTTGTAAAACACGCGGATCAAAACCCGCCTGCTCCATCGCGTTTTGCCTTAGCTTTCGAGTCCGTTTCGATTCTTTTGCGGCACGCAGCATTAACCCTGCGGCGATCATGATACCGGCAATGACCGTGACCAGGATTCCTATCCAACCCGCTGTCGTGATCTGCTGCGCTGGCTGCGGGGCCGGGTTGTTCAAATCCAGCGATTGGGCGCTCGCGCGAGCCGGTGTTAGGACGCGGCCGATCAAGACCGGTGCGATGTCGGCGCCGACGCTTGAGCGATAGGGCAACCGTTTGACGAACCGCCCGACGCACTTCAGCTGATTTGACACGTCTCGGTTTCCTTTCCGATTAGGTGTGCCGTCAGCAAGAAGGATGTTTTGATAGGACGTCGGCAGCGAAGGAACCATCATGATCAAAGGACGAACGCCACCGTCATTGGGAACGATCCATAATTTCCAGTATTCGCGGATGCCCGAGCGATTCGATTTTGCTTCAACTTTCTCTGCCAGTTGAAGGAGCCCGATGATCTGAAGCGTTTGTCCTTGATAAACATCGGGTTGCTGCAGCAATGGCAAGGTCCCGATCGATGAAGCATCGCGTATGCTCAAACGTTCGCTTCGGGCCAGTTGCAGGTAGAACGCATCACTATCGTCGTTCGTCCAAAACGTGCCATCCTGAACTCTCGACAAAGCCTCTTGATCCAATGCGTCCAATGTCGCGGTCGCCCATGCCGCCATGGGAGGTAATTGATCGGCGGTGATGTCAGATTGGCCAGCGATGTTGGACAGTTGATTCAGTTGTTCGATGACGCGTTCCGCCATCGCCTTTCTCTCTGGTTGCGATGGTCGCAGCTGTGTTAGCAGTTCACTCGATTTGGCGATCTGCTGGGTGGAAACCCCTTCCCAGTCGAAGGACGCGTTGTCGCTTGCGTTGGGACGGGACAGTTGCCCTTCAATTGGCACCAGGGTTTTGATCCAGTCGCGCTGCAGCGCAAGATCCATCGATGCGACCCACGGACGGGCGTCGGTCCACAGGTTCGTGATGCTGTTCGATTCGCGAGCAGTTTTTTGTGATTCGTCGTTCGTCGGCGACGCAACCGGTCCTGGCAGGGTGTTAGAATTCGGCAAAGCGATCAAACTTTTCGAATCGACGTCTTCTGACACGGCATCCGGCGAAGCTGTAAAGAACACTTCATAGAGGCCCGGCTGACGTGCTTGTCGCATCACAACGATGATCAGTGCGAACGCGACGGCCAAACGAATCAGCCGCCGCGAGATTCCACTGGGGGGAACCCTCCGACGCGACGACGGGCCTCCGTCCCTTGAACGGGGGTCGCTTGAACGCGTGCCATAAAGGCTGGAATCGTTAAATTGCGAGGGAATCCGCATAAGGCAAGATGATCGAAGCCGTTTGGACGCTTGAATGACGATTGTTCGAATTTACGATAAAATTGACCGGCGAAACTGCGGTGCCTTCCGCACCGACTAGTTTGATCCTATCCGATCCGCTTTTCTTTATTGTCGAATCACTGCCCTCGATGGCAATCGATTCGCCCTACCTGTCTTTGATTTAGCTATTCATTATGACGAATCTTGCAACGAGTCGATTTCGTGCGACCACTGAAGATCTCTCAAAAAACAGACAGCTCGATCGGACCCGATTTACCAGTTTTGTATTGGGCGAAACTTCTTCCGAGTCCTGTTCTGCAGATCGTGCTCGATGCGGACGTCAGCATGCGACAAAACTACGACGGACCCGCCGTCGCCGTTCACGCTTGCTGATTGCGCTGGCTGTACCGGTTGCGCTGGCAATCAACGGGCTGGGCGCTGGTGTCGCACGCGGTGACGGCGAACCTGCCGAATTGTTTGTCAAGCAGCTTCGCAATGTAGGATATTTCGACACCGCAATTACCTATTTGGATCGGGCGACCAGTATCGCGGGAATCGACGATTCATTTGTCAAAGCGATCCCGCTGGAAAAAGCTCAGACGTACATCGAGCAGGCGCTCAATACGCGAAACAGTGAATCACGGGACGAAGCGTTCGCAGACGCAGAGAAAACGCTGAACGATTTTATTTCGTCACAAAGCACCCACCCCCGTGTTAGTGAAGCGAGATTGCAGCTGGGCAAGTTGCAAATGATTCGCGCCGCTCAACTGCTCGCCGGCAACCCGACAACCGAAAAGACAAACCAAGCTCGGGCGTCCTATCACGCCGCTGCAAAAACGTTTGACGCCATTGTGGCGGATCTGCGTAGCAAATTGGCTGAAATGAAAGGCCAGAACATCGACGCGGCCACTGACCCCGATGCCGCGGCACGTCGCGATCAATATCGGTTTGAGTTTCTTCAATCGCAGTTGAACGCTGCAGATGCGATCAAGCTGGCTGCAAAGACATTTGAGTCACCTGCCGAAGACGACAAAGCGGGGTTGGAAGACGCACGCAAGCGGCTCGCTGAACTAAACAAGATCTATTTCAAGTATCCGCCCGGTGCGATCGCTTTGGTGCACCTAGGCGAAGTCAATGAGTTGTTGGGCGACAACGGTGCGGCCTTGGACAACTACTTGAAAATGATCGAAGAGCCGGAGGTCGATGTTCTACGCGACGCAAAGTTCTTGGCGGCTGCCGGAATCGTGCGAATGAAATTGAAAGAATCGCCTCCCAAGTACCAGGAAGCGATCGACCGAACCGAAGGCTTTCTGAAGCAGGTTCGCCCCGACGAAGAAAAGACCGCTTCGGTGCAGGAGTTTCGTGTCTCGCTCGCGAAGGCCTATCTTGAAAAGGCCGCCGATACTTCACTGAAGAAAGGCGAAATCGGTCGCGCGAAATCATCCGGACGGGAATTGTTGCAGGCTGCTAAGAAGGTGCCCGGCAAACACGTTGAGGAAGTCGACGCGATGCTGGAAACACTTGGCATCGAGCCCACCGCGACAGAGCTTCCGACGGCTGAACCGCCGAAGAGTTTTGACGAATCATTTGAAACCGCCAAAACCATTTTAGATCGTATCAGTGAGATCGAGTCGACCTTGAAGTTGCTCGATTCGCAAGAGGAAACCGAGGATCTGAAGAAGCAGAAAACTGATCTGCAAGCTCAGATTCAACAGGCCTACCAAATCGGAGTCCAAGTGCTTCGTGGCGGTTTGGGGATGATCAATTCGGAATCGGATATCGAAACGGTCAACCAAGCTCGTCAGATCCTGGCCTACTTCCTCTATCAATCCAAACGCAATCGTGAAGCTGTCGTCGTTGGTAGCTTCCTGGCCCACGCCTCACCGGGTACCGACGTCGGGTTAAAAGGCGGTTTGATGGCACTGACTTCCATGCAGATTTTGCTCAGCGAAGTCCCCGAGGAAGAAAACGACGGTTTGATCCGCCAGTTGGAATCGCTCGGGAAATACTTGTCGAAAACCTGGCCAGACGATCCGAATGCCGCCGCAGCACAAGGGATGCAAATCCGTTTGCTATTGACGAAAGACGATTTCGACGGCGCTCAAAAGCTGATCGATGAGATGAGTGCCGGTAGCGAACGGGCTTCATTCAAACGCTTGTTGGGGCAACTGTTTTGGAACCAGTCCATCGTCGCCCGTACCGAAGGTGATGACGCAAAGTCAAAATCATTGATCGATCGTGCAAAGAAAAATTTGACCGAAGGCCTCGAGGAAATCGAAGGCAACTTGGTTGAATTCGAAGCATTGCAGGCCGCGTTAGTACTCGCGAAAGTTCATCTACTTGCTGATGCACACAAGTCTGCCTTGGAAGTGCTTGATCATCCGAAATATGGACCGGTTGAACTTGCGACGAAGCTAGAAGAACCTTCGGAGTCATTCCTTGGTGACTTGTATAGCAATGAACTGAAGGCACTCGTTGGCGTCATGCTGGCCAGCGACAATCCGGGCGAATACCTCGACCGCATGACCGGCACTATGGAAAAGCTGCGTCAGGCTTTCAAAGGGCCTGAAGCCCAAGCCAGTTTGACGCAGACCTACATGCGATTGGCGACGGACTTGAAAACACAGCTGGATACCGCGAGCCCCGCGAAAAAACAAAAGCTAACGACCGCGTTTTTGGAAATGCTTAAACGTGTTCGGGATGCGACGGATGACCAGGCAACGTTGCGATGGGTTGGGCAGACCCTGATGTCGTTGGGCGAATCTGGGATGGATGCCAACCAGACAAAAGCGACAGGACAAGCTGCCGAGCTGATGACGCAAGCGATCGCGACCTTCAAATCGCTCGATGACCAATCCAACGTGACCACCGTCTACCTGACCGCGAAAGCGCAGCGGTTGTCCGGTCAGTACAAGGATTCGATTGATACCATCGCGAAGCTTTTGGAAGCGAATCCGATGATGTTGGAAGCACAAATGGAAGGGGCGCTTGCCTACGAATCATGGGCGGCTTCGCTTAGTCCAAAGATCGCCTACAAAGCCTATACCGCTGCACTGGAAGGTTCGCGGAAAGGCAAAAACGGAAAGAACATCATCTGGGGTTGGGCAGAGATCAGCAGCAAAACCAGCAAGAACATTCGCCGCAGTGAGAACTTTAAAGAGAAGTTCTTCGAATCTCGATACCACGTCGCACTGTGTCTTTACCTGATGGGTAAGGCAGCTGATCGTGAAACGGACATCAAGAAAGCGATCAAAATCATTCGTGAGGCTGCGACCCTGTTCCCTGATCTGGGCGGCCCCGCCAACTTTAAGAAATATGACGCACTGATGAAGGAAGCCCAGCGGAACGCCGGCGAAAAACCTACCGGTGTCGCCGCCAAGTAAAACGGCAGCGAAAGGCCTCGATCGCTACTGACTTCTAAGAAACAAACTTCAAGATACTCATCTGACTCCAGTCCCACTCATCGCGATGAACACTCGACAACTCTGCTTCTGTGCTTTCGCATTCGCATCGCTTCTATCCCTTGCGCAGCCGGCAAGTGCACAAATTGATCGTATTTATACGTACGATTCGTCCAGCGCTTCTGCGGGCAAAGTTGAGACCGTCAATAAGAATGGGATCACTTTAAAAGTCGGTAGCAGCGACAAAAACTTTTTGGAAAGTGAGATTCGCAAAGTCTTGTTTCAAGGTGATCCACCTGAATTGACACGTGGACGCGAATTGGCGATCGACGGGCAGTACGATCAAGCGATTGAGGAACTTAAGTCGCTGAACATGGATCAGGTTTCGCGTGACGTGATCAAAGCGGATATCGCTTACTACCGTCTGTTGTCACGCGCAAAAATGGCGCTCGCCGGCCAGTACGATCGCAATGCCGCTAAAGCCGAAGCGACTGCGTTTGGCAAAAATCACGGCAACTCGTATCACTTCTTTTCCGTCGTCAAGCTATTGGGCGATTTGGAGCTTGCGTCAAAGAATTTTGACGGAGCGGTGAAGATGTACGGCTACCTCAGCAAAGCACCGTCTGCCGAAACACAAATCCTGTCGCGATACTTAACCGGCGTCGCGATGCTTCGCAAAGACGACGTCGAAGGCGCGAAGAAGATGTTTAGCGAAGTGGTGGGTGTCGATGTCAATTCGTCAGAAGCACTGCGATTGAAAATCCTTTCTAAGGCTGGCCAAGCAATCGCGATGTCCAAAGCCGGACAAACCAAACAAGGCGTCGATGCGGTCGGCCAGTTGATCGCCGAGTTAAATCCAACCGATATCGAGATGTGCGCCAAGATCTACAACGCACAAGGGCAATGTTATGAAGCGGGTGGCGATATCGAAGGTGCAATCCTCGCTTATCTGCACACACACCTCATGTTCTCCGGTGCCGCTGACGCTCATGCTGAAGCTTTAACTCAGCTCGTCCAGCTTTGGCCAAAAGTCGGGCGGACGGAACGAGCCGCCGAGGCGCGACAAGAACTTCAACAACGCTACCCAGGTTTTGCGAACTGATGTCGCCGCGTCTGCAACGGTTCGTCTGCATCTTGCTTGGCGGTTGTTTGTACGTTTGCAGCGTCAACGCACAAACGCCAGCGTCCCAGGATTCGGGCTCAGAGCAGCTTGTCGTACCTCCGCAAACGTTGTCGATCGGCGGTGTCGAAGTCCAATTACCGGAGCCGACATTGGATGGCTCCGAAGACGCCGAGCGGCAGACCGAAAAGCTAAAGTCGAAAATTGGTGGGTTGTCGATCCGCCAATTCACTCGTGACTCGCAAGTCGCTCCTGTCCGGATTGACCTGAGCTACATCAAAGATGACTCGGGGGCACGAGTCGGTCACTTGGTTCATGTGCTGTTTGTGCTGCATTGCCCGTTGTCTTCATTTACAGAGGGCGATTTTGCACAGCAGCTTTCTGGAGAAACCGACGAGGCTAGCGATGGCGAGGCTTCGTTCGCACAGGCAGTCGCATCGGATGAGTTGGCCCGAAACGGAATCGTGGCGACCGATGCAAATCAGCGATTTCGACGTGTGAAAACGGTCTTACTAGATAAGATCGAATTGAACGCGGTGCTGCGAATTGAAAACAGCGAATCGGCGAAGCAGAATCGAATCGATGTCGTTTTGGATGGCCATTTCCCGGCGACTTGGTCGTCAGTTGAATCGGGCAAAACGGATGTGTCTTTGGATACAGATTCGAAGGGAGCCTATTCAGGATTCCAAGCTTGGTTGACCGCGACAGAGTTAATCGGCAGCGATGCGGTGGTGATCGAAGCCCAGATCGCGATGCACGAGCCCCAGGGCTGGTTCTCAGGGTCAAATTTTCTTCGAAGCAAACTGCCGCTGGTTTTGCAGCAAGCGGCGCGAGATCTGCGTCGCAAGCTTGCTGAATAATTTCGGTTCCGTCGGCAATCAAATCTCGTTTTGTACGAGCCTCGGTTTGTAAGAGGAATTCTCGTGTGGTACATCGAACTGGAGATTGCCAATCGTCAAAACGCGTGGTCGCTCTGTCCAAGTTTGTTGGAAAAAATCACGATCTAGTTGACTTGCTGTGTTTTCGACCTAGTGTGGCGACTTGGTGTTGAAGCTTTTACGGGGGGCTGCACCCTAGCGCTCGGATATTTGGGCGTTCAGGCATCCTGGCTCTCAGGCGTCCGAACGCTCAGACGTTCGCGTCCGACGTTTTCGTAATCGCTCCCAACACAGCTCTGCACCCACCCGATGGCAAGAATCGCTGTCCTTCTAGTCTGCATATTGGCCTTATCCGGCCAATCGGTTCACGGCGGCGTGATCAATTCGTCGCTTGGCGACCATTACCTGCAGTCGGTGCAACAGTCTCCAAACCGTGTAAATAACGGAAAGGCTTCCTCGCCAGCGGACACCTCGCTAGCAGGCACAGCCCGTTCGTTTCTTGAGCGTTGTGCCGAACCAGTCAAAAGCTTCAAAACTGATTCGCTTGATCAACTTCGACTTGGCAATCAAACACAAGTCGGCGGGCAACGTCATCTGCAGCTGGTTTCCATCAGCGCTGGTGATCAGTCTTCGTGGCATCGAGATTGGGATAACGGAGCGATTGGCAGTTCGCTGAATCTTCCTCTGCCGAAACCTGTAATGGCCAAGCCGACTCCGGTATCGATCTCAGTCGCCACCATGCCGCTGGAATACTACGATTACACAACGTTTGTGCAATCGGGGCAGTCATTTGGCAGTGGCACGTCCATTTCAGAAGGCTATGCCTTTGACGATCCGACCCGTTCGGCGATGACCAGTCACAGTGATCGATCAGAATTCCGACCGATCTTCGTATCGACGACGACGGGGCCAGCGCCGTTATCAAATTCGATGGCTAGTCATTCGTCTTGTGCGGTTGGCTGTGGAACGTCTCAACCGATCAGTTCGATGGCTGGCTGCCAAGTTTGTTCAGGATCCACACCAACAGGATCCACGCCAACGGGGGTCACAGGAGGTGGCTTCGGGCAACCGATGTCTGGATTTGGATTTGCTGGTGGTAGCGGCGGCTTTGTTCCGCCGTCTGGACTGACAGGGCTCGCCAGCACCATGCTGTTTCCCGAAGATCCGATTGGTGTTGTCACTACAAACAGCGGCACAATCGGTGGAGCCACTTCGACGTCGAATTCGACGACGGGGCAAGACGATGATGACGACATCACGCAGCCCCCATCCGATGGCCCGGCAGCCGTGCCGGAGCCCAGTGGGGCGTTGGTTGCGTTGTTCGGTTTAGCCATGTTTGG
Organism: Stieleria sp. JC731; assembly: GCF_020966635.1. NCBI lineage: Bacteria > Pseudomonadati > Planctomycetota > Planctomycetia > Pirellulales > Pirellulaceae > Stieleria > Stieleria sp. JC731. The sequence continues at coordinate 1,622,633 of NZ_JAJKFQ010000001.1, forward strand.
GATGACCCGACGCAGGAACTCGGCGATCAACCGATAGGGTTGCTGACGCTCCGATAAGTCGAAACCTAGGGTTGGATCGACTGGAAAGCCGGGTTCCAGCTCTGCCACTTGCGGCAATAAACGGGCTCTGGCATCTTGCAGGGTTGTGAAGATCAATCTACGGTCATCGCCAGATTGAACGCTCCTTTTCAGCACACCCAAAGACCCATGGCCTACGACAAACAAGATCTGCTCCGTTTGCTTGAATCCGAAGCACTGCAGCGAGGGGAGTTTACCCTCGCCAGCGGCAAGAAAGCGTCGTACTACCTGGATTGCCGCAAGATCACACTGCATCCCAAGGGTGCCAACCTCGTTGCAGAAGGCATGCTGGAAGTCATCAAAGCTGGCGGAGAACTTCCCGCTGCGGTGGGGGGGATGGCTATCGGTGCCGATCCGATCACCGCATCCATTGTCACCCTCGCCGGTCAGCAAGATTTGCCTCTGAAAGGGTTCATGGTTCGCAAAGAACCCAAAGGCCACGGAATGGGGCAGCAAGTCGAAGGGCCTGTCGAGCCTGGTCAAGAGGTTGTGATCGTCGAAGATGTGATCACGAGTGGCGGAAGCGCGTTGAAGGCTGTTGACGCGGCCGAAGCATTTGGGTTAAAGGTCCGAGAAGTCATTGGCATCATTGATCGGTTGGCTGGCGGTGAAGAGGCATTTGCCAAACGCGGGCTGACTTTAAAGACCCTGTCCACGATTCGCGATTTCGGCATCGAGCCGGAGTAAGCCGATCGGACGTACCCGATCGTAGGACGGCGGCCCTGCGATACAGCCCACCGTAGTCGATGGAAACGACGCTCCACCAACAACTGAAACTTCACTATGCGAATGATGAATCGCAAACTGAAGTTCTGATGGGGCGTTACCGTATCGACGCGGTTCGGCAGGACGAACTGATCGAAATTCAGTGCGCTTCACTTTCTGCGATTCGTGGGAAGGTCAAAACGCTTCTAAAGCGACACACGGTGCGGGTTGTCAAACCGGTGGTGCACCGAATTCGCATCGCAAAAAAGAAGACCAAGCGATCGAAGATTTCGTCGTATCGCTTGAGCCCCAAACGAGGCGAATTGATCGATGTTTTTGATGATCTGATTTATTTCACCCGCGTCTTTCCACACGAAAACTTGGTTCTCGAGCTGCCGTTTGTCAACGTGCAGCAAACGCGTGTTCCCGCCGCCCGAAAACGCGGATGGCGACGCAAAGATTATCGCGTCGAAGACGTCTCGCTAGAAGAGATCGAATCGACCGTCGAAATTCGCACGCCTGCGGATCTTTTCGAATTGGTCGGACTTGCTCCAGACGTCGAATCCTTTACCACCGAAGACATCGCTAGTCTGACGAATCGGCCGCGATGGTTTGCACAGAAAATCGCCTACGTTCTTAAACACACGGGCGCGATCTCGCCCATCGGACGCGATCGAAGCGGCATTCAGTATCGTGCCGCCTAGGCATCAGCCTTTCCATTACACCGTGCAGGCTCTTTGAAATGGCTCGGTGCGCAGTTTGATCCTTTGACAGGCTCTTCTACCTGAAGCATCTTCTAAGATGCGGTTTGGGAAAACGTAGGCACGAAGGTCGAATGCGATGGATATTCTGCTAGGGATCGCTTTTGTATGGCTGGTCATCACCTTACTGGGGCACCTTTCATGGGTGATCTTGGCTTGGTTTTTTAAAGCCCTTGCTGGAGCCGAGCAGAAACTGTCGCAGGTTCCACAGGCGGAATCGGACGTCGCGGCGGCCCATCGTGTTGTTAGCCAACTGGTTGCCAAACGTGTCATTTCACCCGATGAAGCTGAACAGTGGCGAACCGGTCTAAGAAGCCTGGCGACAAACAAATCATTCTCAAGTGAGTCGCATCAGCCGCTCGTCAGTCAAGCTGAACCGAACCAACCTGATTCGGAGTCTGCCGATTGGCAGGTCATCGATCCGAGCCAAATTTCGGCAGAAGACAGTCTGGCGACCGCGACGTTGATTACATCGGATGAAACGGAAGTGCATTCTGATGCAAGCCTCGATTCCGATGTCTGTGTCGATCCCTTCGATGAGTTTTCAGTCGATCAGCCAGCAAGCGATTCGGTATTTGATCGCGTATCGACTCCGCCGATTGGTTCACCGAATCGAACAGAGTTAGGTCCGGCGGGAGGAACGGTCAAAGCCAAAGCGGGACGTTCATTTGCCGAACTGATGGCCGACCACAATGTTCGTTGGGGAGAGCTGATCGCGGGGATCTTGATCGTCGTCTGTTCGATCGGGCTGGTCGTTAGCTTGTGGTCAACAATAACCGACATGCACCGCGTCGTGCCCTCGATGATCTTCATGTTGGGCAACGCTTCGATCTTCTTCGCGGGCTTGTACACACTGTTTCGATGGAAGCTACAAAGTTCCAGTCGAGCGACGCTGGTGATCGGAACGTTGTTGGTACCGCTAGGGATTCTGGCCGGTCTATCAACCGATGGTATTGGAAGTTCGACGGTTCAATTGACCGATCCGATCACGGTCGCGGCGATCTTGGGATGCGGGGCGGTCTATGTTTGGTTGATTTGGAAGGCATCGCAGGCTTTGGTCGGTCGATCGCTAGCACCGGCGATGACTTTGGGTGTTGCTGGACCATCGATGTTCCTGCCGTTTCTACCCGCAGCGTTTCGTGCCTTCGGTGATGCGGCCGGTTGGTTCTCGCTCGGTGGCTCGATTTCGATCGCTTTGGTCCTGTGGATGTTGACGCGACAACGTGTTGCGAAACCGACATCGGGACGGGCGGTCCGAAGCGGATTGGTACTCGCGGTGACCTCTTTCTCGTTGACCGTCTTGGCTGGCTATGCGGCATTTGTTGTGAGGTCACAGGCTTCAGGGTGGCTCGCCGTTGCTGACGCGACCATGATTGGTTACGTCCTGTTAGCCACGATCGCCGTACGGTTACTTTCCCATCGGTCGCTTCCAAAGCTTTCTTTGGTTGCACAAGTCAGCTGCGTGTTGTTGTTCGGAGCGGCAAGCGTTATTGCGATTCCATCGCTGCAGTCAGTCGGTTGGATTTGGGCCTGGGCGATTTGTTTAAGCATCACTGCTGGAATATCGGGATGGTTGATGCGACAAGCCCAATGGGTAGCCGTTGTCATCGCACCGCTGGGACTCGCGTCTGTGCTGAGTTCAACGATGTTGGGGGGAGCTCTCTGGGAATCGACGACTTTATTTGAAAAGCTGCTCTCGGGCGAAGCCATGGTGGCGGCAGTCTTGGTGAGCTGTGTGAACACGGCGTTTTTATGGTTGACCCATCGTCAAAACACTGGCCAGAGGGTTTCGACGGGACCATCTCCACTGCTTTGTTCGAGCGCAGGATGGTTCGTCTACACGTCCATCGTTGCCGCAGCATTAATCGTATTGCCGGTCGAACGAATGGGGATCGTTCCGCCCGCGGTGATCAGTCTGATTCTAGCCGCCGCAAGTTTCGTCGGTCTTCGATTATTACGAAAGACATCGTTGATCGTTCCGTCACAGTGGCTGGTCATCGGTGCGACGACCGCATTCTGGATGTCGGTGATTAAGCCGATACAGATTGGCCAAGAGTTTGAAGGTCTGTTGCCGGTGACCTTGGTATTGCTCACCTCATCAATGACTCTGTTATTGTTTGGCGAGTTCTGGAATTGCCGACGTGCACGGATGAAACCGTTGCGGATGTCCGCTGCAATGTTCGCCGTTTTCGCATCGGCGACCACCATCGGCAGCTTTGTGATCGGAACAGTCGATGAAGGTGGATGGCAATCACTACTACATATCGGCGCGGCCGAACAATCAATCATCGTTTTACTGTTCACCGCCACCGTCCTAGCCATTGTTGGGTTTGGTGATCGGTTGTCCGAACTGATTGGTTCGTCCCGTATTGCAATTGCTGTGATGGCTGGCATTGCGGCATTCCATTATGGATATGACTGGTTGTTCATGATCAGTCGTTGGCAGGATAGTACCGCGATCTGGTCTTGGAGTCTGCTGTTTTGGATCCTCGCGATTGCAATCGTCATCAGGAACGAGGCGTTGATCCTTGCCGGTCGTTGGCAGCAGAATCAACTCCGTCAGTCCTCGGGAATCGTCGAAAGAGTTACAGAGCGATTGGCTTGGTACCAGCCGGCGCAACACGCATGGGATCATTCGTCCATGATGGGTTATGTCGTGTTAGCAGTCGTAGGTGTGTGCTTAGCGACAATACATGGTTTTGCAACGGTTCTCGGTACCTCTTGGATCGAACCACTGTATTTCGAACTGATGCCGGCACCGCGAAGTCTGCTTCTTCCTGGAGTCGTGTTTCTGTTATTTGCTGGTTTTCAGTGGATGCGGTTTCGTCGGTCCGGAGAGTCTGAACTGTTCTCCGCTTTTAATGGAGTGATATTGGCAGCATCGGTGGGTTGGATCGCACTGCAAGCAGCTATCCTTTTGATCCAACCCGGTTCGAATCGAATCATCTTCATGACGACGGTTTCGTTTGCGGGATACTTGTTGCTCGAATTGGTCATCCATCGATTGCCAAAACTTCAACGCTGTGTACCGCAGCCAGGAGTATTGGCATCGGTTGCGGTCGCGGTTTTGGCGTGCTCATCGATGTCGCTGATGTCAACGGATTGGATGCCGGCAGTCAGTGAAGGGACGAAGCCCGTCCTGGCAACGACGTGTTGGATCGCCGGGTGGTGGGCGATGGCTTCGATGGCGTTTGCATGGGTCGGGCAACGGTCTGGACGATCCTATTTCGAAGTCGGAAGCGTCATACTTGTCCCTGCAATCGCTGTGCTCGTAGGACCACTTTTCGACGGGCACACTTGGTTGTTTACCGCGCAAGTGGCCGCACTGGCATGTGGTGTGTATGCCGTTTCGGTGCATTGGCTGGGGATTAAAATCACCACAGCAATTCACCTTGCTGCCGCGATCTGCATGGTTTCAGCTGTGGCAAACTCGGTTGCGGTTACGGTCGCAATACTTCTGCCAAACTTGGATGCTCACGCATTCCATTGGCCGTTCGGCATCGCGTTGTCAGCGTCTGCCGTATTGATTTCAGCCAATTTGAAATGGCTAGACCCAAGCATTCGAAAATGGAATGTTCCGATTGAGTTTTATGGACTCTTGCTGTCAGGGCATTTCGCATGTCTGTTGGCCGCGGCACCAATCGGATGGATGACCGACATGGTTTCGCTAAAGATCGTTTGGACATCTGTGTGTGGACTTTCGTTTCTGTTTCAGGTTTGGTGTGCTGCTGCCGACAGTCATCGATTGGGACGCTACCAAACGGCCGTGTTGGTGATCGTGCTGACGATGTTGACTTTGGTCGGAGGCTTGAGTCGGATTGACAATCTGATTGGCCTAATTGCGTGTGCCATCGGTGTGCTGATGATCAGCCACCATGCGATGATGCGATACGCCGACCAGTCGCGATCGGCGATCAGCAAAACATCTATCATTCTTAGTCGGCTCTTTTCGCTCTACTGTTTGTTCGTTGGCTGTGTTCTGACGGGGTTTGTTTGCGAAATGATGGCGTGGTCCCCTGCCCTGCAAATTTCATGTGTGCTGGGATGGGCCTTCGTTTGTTTGGTGATCTGGCGATGCTGTACGCCGGATATCAGCGATTCGCCGCAACTGAGTGGACGATGTCGTTTGCTTGCTGATCGCGAAGCATCCGTGCTGCTGTTAGCGGCGGTCGTTGTCGAATTGGTGATGACGCCATTCACCTATCTATCCACCGCACAACACGTATTGGATTTTGATGGCTGGTCACTAGCACGGATCGCAGGATACTTGATTGCATCGGCATCGGTCATCTTCCGCTGCAATCGCAAAGGCACACTTGAAGTCGCGATGCTAACGATTCTTTCAGCGATCGCTTTGGCAACCGTGCACATCGCAGGCACGGTGAATGCAGGCATTGATTCGATCGTTACGACGACAGCGTTGACCGTTTCGATGACGATCGTTCTTCAGGCCTATTGGCTTCCGTTGATCGGTCGCGGGATCGATCAGATTCGTCGGTCTTATCATGATTGGATGCGATGTGCGGTGAAAGCTGTAAGCGACAAGACAGCTTCCCTTCAAGAATCAAACACGAATATTGCGGTAGGTGCCTCGGATGCTTCGCTTGTGTTTCACTCGCTTCGCATTGAAACATTGGCTCGTGCGTTGGTGCGAGTGGTTGGTTTCGTAGCGATCTTGATCGGTGGGCTGTGTTTGACCTTGTTGGTCACCGAAAACAATGATTCGGCGACACCGCTATCGATTTGTAGTTTGGTACTACTCGCCGTTGCTGCCGGCGAACTTGCGGAGCGGGCGATGATGCCTCGCTTTCGATATGTCGCTTTGGGGCTCGGATTTAGTTCGGTGGCGATGTGGTGCAGCACATCGATCGTCGATCAAGATTTGCCAACTTGGGTACTTACGACGCGATGGTTTGTCGCTTGGATCGTTGTTGCAGTCATTCAAAGCGTGGCACTGCCGAAGCTATTCACCGAAGGGATGCTTCAACGTTGGGGGCGAGTGGTTCGTCATGGGACCGGTCTTGCGATCCTGCTTGCCGCGGTCAGTTTGGCTGCAACATTGGTCCAGGAGTTTCTCATTCGGACCAACAATCAGACTGAGTTGTTGTCACGTCCCTTGTATCTGGGGGTGGCCGTGGTGCTTGGCGCGATGACGGTCCTGACGACGTTCGCATCGATCGCCAGCGGCCCGGGTTTTCGCTATCGCGAGATTTGGAAATTGTCTGACCAGCAGCGAGGTATCCTTGTCGTCGCGGCTCAGGCGATAGGAGGCTTGACGTGGTTTCATCTATTCCTTTGCAAAAGCCCTCTTGCCAGTTTGGGGCTGCGAGCGTATTGGCCTTATATCGTGATGATACTGGCGTTTGTCAGCGTTGGGATTACCGAATGGTCTCGTCGTCGTCAGGACGAAGTACTGTCAGCGGTGTTGAAACGGACCGCGTTATTTTTGCCTCTGATTCCGGTGTTGGGATTCTGGCTTAGCGGATCGCTCGTAAGCAATCTGTTTGGTGACTATGACGAATCGTCATGGACGTTCGCCCGCGGACATGTTTCCTATCAAACGCTATTGATTGTCGCCGCGTTTTACTATGGAGTGATCTCTGTTATCTGGAAAAGTCCTCAATCGAGATTGTTGTCAATCTTGTTAGGCAACATTGCATTGTGGGTTGTGTTGATCCAAGTCCCAGGATGGAGTTTTCTCACACACCCTCAAGCCTGGCTGATTCCACCTGCGGTCTGTGTCTTAGTGCTATCGCACATGCATCGTGATCGTCTTGGCAAAGAAGCGACTCAGGCGATCCGCTATGCCACAACCTTGCTGATCTACATTTCAAGTTCAGCAGATATGTTGATTCAAGGTATCGGCAGCACATTGGCTGGGCCAATCGTTCTGATCTGCTTGGCGCTCGCGGGAGCCGGCGCTGGTGTGGTTTTGCGCATCCGTCCATTTTTGTACTTGGGCACGATTTTCGTCTTCATCGGCGTGACAAGCATGGTTTGGCACGCGGGCCAGCAGATGAATGCCGTTTGGCCGTGGTGGGTATTCGGGATTGGTACCGGTATCGGCTTGATGGTCGCGTTGATGGCGATCGAAAAAAACAAGCCCAAGCTCAGGCAAATCGCGACATCCATGCAGCAGTGGGACACCTAAGTCGTCCATGACGATGTTTCCAGGGAGCTCGATTCCCGATTGCGACAGCAGGCCGAGCACGATAACTTTCGGAGATCGAATGTCATTTCACTCGCACCGGAAGATTGCAACATGGCTGATTGGATTTCCGTCAAAGAGGCCCGTCAGGCTGATTCGATCGCGGAACGTATTGAAGTGCGTGGATGGGTACGCACTCGACGTGACAGCAAGGGCGGTTTCAGTTTCATTGAACTCAACGATGGGTCTTCCCTGGGCAACTTGCAGGTTGTCGCGCCGGCGGAGCTTGGCAATTACGAGAGTGAAATTCAGAAGCTGACGGCGGGTTGCAGCATCATCGTCCAGGGGGAACTGAAAGAATCTCCCGCGAAGGGACAGGCGACGGAACTGCACGCGTCAAGCATTCGTGTGCTCGGGTGGGCCGACCCAGAGACTTATCCCCTGCAGAAGAAACGACACTCGTTCGAAAAGTTACGCGAGTGGGCTCATCTGAGAACACGCACCAACACGCTCGGTGCGGTCATGCGAGTCCGCGACCAGATCAGCCAATCGATCCACGGGTTCTTCCACCAAAATCGATTTGCTTATGTGCATACCCCGATCATCACGGCGAGTGATTGCGAGGGTGCGGGCGAGATGTTTCGCGTGACCACATTGGACCTCGAAAGGCTCGCCTCTTCAGGTGGTCCGGTTAACTATTCGTATGACTTTTTTGACAAGCCAACGTTCTTAACCGTCAGTGGGCAACTCGAAGGCGAAACCTACGCTTCGTCATTGGGCCGGATCTATACGTTTGGTCCGACGTTTCGCGCCGAGAACAGCAACACCAGTCGTCATTTAGCCGAATTCTGGATGGTTGAGCCCGAAGCTGCGTTCTTCGATCTCGCCGACAACATGGATTTGGCGGAAGGGTTTTTGAAATTTGTTTTCAGCGAAACGCTTTCGAATTGTCAGGAGGACATGGAATTCTTTGACAAGATGATCGAAAAAGGAAAGCTTGATCAAATCAAATCGGTCATCGAAAAACCATTCGAACACATGACGTATACCGACGCGATCAAGGTGCTCGAATCTTCGAGCGAAAAATTTGAATATCAAATCGAATGGGGAAGCGATCTACAGGCGGAGCACGAGCGATATCTGACGGAGAAGCATGTCGGTGGCCCATTGATTCTGACCGACTATCCGTCATCGATTAAGCCGTTTTATATGCGTCTCAGTGACGACGAGAAAACGGTCGCGGCGATGGACGTTCTGGTTCCCGGTGTCGGTGAAATCATCGGCGGAAGCCAGCGTGAAGAACGTTTAGACGTCCTGCAAAAACGGATGGCGGCACAGTCGCTTCCCGAAGAAGACTATTGGTGGTACGTCGACTTGCGACGATACGGAACCGTGCCGCATGCAGGTTTCGGATTGGGGCTGGAACGAGCTGTCCAGTATGTTACTGGGATGAGCAATATCCGTGACGTGATCCCGTTCCCGCGGACACCCGGGCACGCCGAGTTTTAGTTGGCTTGTCATCTCTTCGCCTGACTTTGGGGCGCGCGTTTACCGTGGGTGCTTTCATCGGTCAGGATGTGACCTTCATCCCACCCGGACTGGACGCTGCCGATAGAATCGTCGACGATAGCTAGCATGGAATACGGAGCCGCTTCGCTGTTGCCACCACTGGTGGCGATCATTTTGGCGATACTGACTCGCCAAGTCGTCTTTCCCCTGCTGTTTGGTGTAGGGGTCGGTGCATTCATTCTGTCCGAACCGGATGCGACTTGGGACCAACCGTTTATGGGTTTGGTCATTGCCATTTGGGAATCGATCAGTGACTACGATCACCTACTGGCTCTGACGTTCAGCTTGTTGCTTGGCGCAATGGTTGGTGTGCTTGAAGCTGGTGGCGCGATGGAAGACCTGGTCACCAAAATCGCCTCAAGGATCAAAACTCGCCGCGGTGCTCAGACCATGATCGCGACGACCGGTTTAGCCGTTTTCTTTGACGACTATGCCAACACGCTGTTGGTGGGCGGCACAATGCGATCGACGGCGGATCGCTACAAAATCTCTCGCAGTAAGCTCGCTTATTTGGTCGATTCGACCGCCGCACCGGTCGCCGGACTTTCATTGGTCAGTACCTGGGCGGCCACTGAAATCACTTATATGTCGGACGGGCTTAGTGATGCGGGCATCACCACGGCGTCTGCCGGTTTCGAGCTTTTCATGCAATCGATCCCCTATCGATTCTATCCGCTGTTGGCATTGGTGATGGTGTTCATCGTCGCGCGGACCGATCGTGATTTTGGTCCCATGCGACGTGCCGAAATGAATCTCGATTTGCCTCAGGGTGAGAATAAAAGAAAGGCCAAGCGGCAGCCGATTCGTCACAGTTGGATTCCGACAATCGTTCCCGTTGCGGTTTGTATTTTGGCGGTGCTCGTTGTGCTAATCGTCACCGGTCATCAAGAGATTGGCGAAAAAGATCCGAGCATTTCATCACTACGTTATCTTGGCTTGATTATCGGCAACGGGCAGTCCTATTGGGCATTGGTCGCTGGTGGCGGTGCCGGGTGGCTGATGTCTATCGTGACTCACGGACTGATCTGCAAATCGGCGCCGGAGTTTTTGGTCAAGTCATCGCTACGCGGTGCTTGGCAGATGATGCCGGCGATTGTCATCTTGTGGTTGGCATGGTCGTTATCGGCGATGACAGGGAAAGAAGCTCTCGATACCGGAGGCTATCTATCGAGTTTGCTAAGCGACACGTTAAGTCCGAAGTTGCTACCAACCTGCGTTTTCATCATTGCCGGACTGATGGCATTTTCGACTGGCACCAGCTGGGGAACCATGGGAATTCTGACCCCATTGTCGGTTACCTTGGCGATTCAATTGGACTTGGCGACGGGCGGTTCCGGAACAGCGAGCAGCTCGATTTGCTTGGCAACGTGTGGCAGCGTGTTGGCCGGTGCAATTTTTGGCGACCATTGCTCACCGATCAGCGATACGACGGTGCTTTCGAGCCGGGCGAGCGAATGTGATCACGTCGATCACGTGCGGACTCAGTTGCCTTATGCCGTCGTCGTTGCAGTTGTGTGCATCTTATTTGGTACCCTGCCGGCCGCCTGGGGAATATCACCCTGGATCAGCCTGGTTGTCGGCGCGGTCGTGTTGTGGGCAATCGTTCGTTGGCTGGGCCAGTCAAACTCGGAATCACAGCCCGCTGATGTGTCCGAAATTGAGGCTTGAGTTTGTTACGATCCAAATTGGGCTAGCGACCGAGAGAGGCAATCCGCTACGAGTGCCAAATAGGCTTTGCCTGAAAATCCAATGTTCACATGATTCGCGTTCAAAGTGCGACTTTGTTCGGTGATCCGGAAACGTCGCTTCGGCGATGTACATTGGTTCGAGCAAGGCTTTTAACTGGAATTACTCGCACGAATCCGTCATGGAGGACTGTCGTGCAAACGATCAAGACCGCCGCAATTGTTGTTCTGATGCTGACCGTGCTTTACGGCGGCTATGTTTCAATGACGACCCCTCCAGAGCCTCTCTCGGAGGATATTGCAGATTATTTAGTCATCGATGAGGCTGGTGGCGGCAATTTGACTGCCGAGCCAATCATTCCTGGCGTAATGATCACAGAAGATCCAAATGCCTCATTGTCACTTGGCGAGCCGCCGGCCGGATTGCTGGATGAGATGTCGGGGCATCAGCATCACATCGAAGCTGGCATGAGCCACTCGAATTCGCCAAGCTCGACGGCAACAGCGATGCTGACGCCGCCGTCAAGTTCTGCGATGGGAATGCCTGGAACCGCCTTCGCTGATGTTACACCCAAGCCGAATGGCGAAGCGGAAAAGTCCAACGCCCCACGTGCTTTGCCTGCTGTTGATTTGTCAGCCCCTACTGTGACGCCAGGTCCGATCGACTCCTATGCGTCGACCTCCAGTCAGTTTCAATTGCCAGATCCAGCTACAGCGAATAGCAACTTCGATCCCTCGAAAGGTCAGCCGTTTGATGGCGGTGAATCGATGTCGCTCAATTCGGCTTCGCCAAACCTGACCGATCAGGGCAACAACGGTTCTGAAAACCTCGGTTTGATCAATGCGATTTCCGCGGCTGACGAACTTTATGGGAAGGGTCAGTTGAAAGAAGCGTTGGCAACCCTAAGTGTCTTCTGCGGCATGCCTGGTACCAACGACGTTCAGCAGGAACAGTTGATGAGCCGGCTTGATTTCCTTGCCCGTGAAGTCATCTATTCGAAACGCCATCTGCTGGAAAAACCACACAAGCTAAGCGGCAACGAATCTTTAGTTGAGCTTGCCAAAGAATACAAAGTGCCTTGGCAGTTGATCACGAACATCAACGGAATCGAAGATCCGATCGCCGTTTTGCCAGGGACCGAACTGAAGATGGTACGCGGACCGTTCCGTGCCGAAGTCGACCTGACAGGCAAAGTCATGACGATGTTTCTTGGTGACCTCTACGCCGGTCAATTCGAAATCGAAGTCGGCAAGGAGCCTGCCCCCGAGGTCGGCACATTCACCGTTCAAGACAAGCAAACGTCACGCACATTTTATGGTCCTAACGGACAAACTATCGATGCGGGACAGCCTAGCAATCCCTATGGAACTGCGTGGCTCGACCTCGGCGGGCAACTATGCATTCATGGCAGCCCAAATACCGTCAAGCCCACCGACAAAGGCTGCATCAGCGTTGCCGGTGACTACGCTAAAGATGTTTACGGAATTTTAAGTCAGGGTTCCACAGTCACCATCCGACGCTAAGCCGTCGGCGTAGCACTTGCTCGCTATTCCAGTTCATTGACGAAAAACAACGGTCGTAGTCCCTACGGCCGTTTTTTTTTGCCCGATGTCAGTAGGGTCCCGAATTGTGGTAGGCGAAGTGTTCGACTTTGAAAAACTAGCGATGGGCGAAAGGGCTGAATCAATCTAGAATGGTGCTGGTATTGAACCCCTCATCTTGTTTTCGATTGTCATCATCTGGTCGGCCTATTCTCGATGCCCCAATTCCAGTGTCAGTGCCCGTTTTGCAAGGCTTCGATGCGGCTCAATGTGCAAGTTTCCGGACTGGTCAAAACAACGTGTCCGACTTGCCAAAAGTCGTTTCAGATCAACGTTCCCGCTTCCGCGCCAGACGCCGCACCTGTGGCTCCACCGGCAAACGTGTTTGACAGCTTACCGCCGGCGATGCCCGGCAACAGCACTAGCGGACAAGGCGGCTTTCCTGCAGATCCCTTTGGTTCTTCGACACCGAACGCGGCTCCGGTGTTCAATCCGTCAGCCAGCACGCCGGCATATTTACAGGCGGCAAAACAAAAGAAATCAAAGTTCCGAAACCCAGCTGGCAAGCTACCGATCAAGCCCATTGCCATCGGCGGAGGGGTTTTGTCGCTGGTGATTTTGGTCGGAGTCGTAGTCAGCTTTGTTGATCTGAAAAACTTCAGCCCTTCTGGGATCGTTTCAGACCTGCAAGCCGCGATTGATTCGCCAAAGAGCATCCTTTCGGATATGGAATCGACTGCCGATCGTGCGAAGGCCGTTGCGAAGCAGATTCCTGCGGGTGACCAAAGCGAAGAGTCTGCGAAGAAGCTTCTTAAATTCACCAAAGACTTTGAAGGCCTGTTGCTACGTGCCTGTCGTCTGTCACCACAATCTGAAGATCTGACGATCGAATCGATCAAGCTGCATGATGAAAACCAGCTTAATGTCAGCCCGGTCGAAACTCTTAAAGCCCCCGACCCGTCGGAGCCTTTCTGGTCACCGAACATTCGTTCGACTCCTGATAAGCATGTTACCCGCGCAGTGACAATGCTGACTCTCGTTCAGCTCTCGATCCGGGGCATCGTTGAAAACTGTGCAATTCAGCTGCCAGATCCGCGGAGCTACCAGAATGAACAGCTCGATTGGGAAGACCATGACCGCCGGCTACTGGCGATCATTCAAACCAGAGCGGAGCTGAAACGGGACGCGACTCGGATTATTGCTTCGCTGGACCGAGACAACGTTTCGGATGCAACACTAGGAAAGCTCCACGATTTGATCGATCGCTATGCCGAGCGTTCTCGAGCGTTAATCGATCCAAATGGTGAGAAGAGAATTTTGGTGCCAGTGCCGCGCGGGACTATCTACAATCGCCAAGACAACGCATCGAAGATGGCTTGGACAACGATCGGTGCGTGGCTGAAAGAAGGCGAAGCGTTAGAGAACATCGAGCTTAAGTTCTTGATCCATAGCACTCGATCGCTGGACGACGACATTGATGATCTGATGTACGACCCAAGGGGAACGGGGATTGTCGTCGATGAAATGGACTCGTACGCGCGTTTCGAACATGGCAAAGCCGAAGCCGCCAAAGCTGCGGCACAACGCGTTGCGGCACTCGAAGCTCTCCAACGAAATCGGGAGGCTGCTGAGAAAAAACGGCTCGCTGAAGTCGAGAGGAAGCGAGCTGAGGCAGAACGCCGTGCGATCGCTGCCGCCGAAAAGAAAAAGCAGGCTGAAGAAGAACGCCGTCGGCTTGAAGCGGAACGCAAAGTCAAACAGGCTGAGGAAAAAACGGATTCCGTTGCGAGCAACGATGTGGATACTATGGGGACGACACCGGGTTTTGGTGGAATGCGGGGTCGGATCGGCGGACCTCCATCCTTCGGTCCTCGTCCTTCAGGGCGTCGTGGCTCGATGGGGCCAGCACCAGGATTTGCAGAGCAGCCCGGTTCTGGTGAGACTTCGGACGGTGGGCGAAGAGGGAGTTCTCAGCGTCAAACCGGCTTCCCTGAACCGGGACCAAATGACGTTGTGATTACGGTTGAGGATGCTTCGGGGATTCATCTACCAACGATGAATCGTTCGCTTCCGGATTGGGTTCGGAAGTATGCGATTTCGATGTCGCAAAGCAACAATCAGATGACGATTCGAGTCTCGAACTTTGATCAGCCGCTGATCGAACTGGAATCCGGATTCTCAAATCTGACGTTCATCGAGATCGATGACAGCAAGCGAACGATCAAGGCGAAGCCGAGGTGATGCCAGCTTCACTTTTTAGCCACCGAGATACCGCCGCATGTACATCAAGAAGTCTTCGTCGATGTTCGCGACCGAATCTCCGAACGCTTCTTCAAACATTTCGATTCGGTCTCTCGCCGATGATTGTCGCATCGGTTTACCACTGCTGAGCTGCTTCAAATACTCAACGTACTCTTCGCGGTGGGTCTTTAGCAGATAGTAAGTCAAGGCCCAGCATTCGGCATAAGCATCCGTTGCTGAATCGGCTGCTCGAAATCGATCATCGCTGGATATTAGTGAGACAAGCGAGTCGTTCTTGCGTGATCGGGCATAGTCTTTCCACCGCTGTAAGTTCACCTGGTTGACGCGTCCTGCTCCTCGCCACTTTGATGCGCTTTTATAGTCGGGCGCTTCGAAGAACAACGCGAGCCCTTCACTAACCCACATCGGATTGTCAGCGAATCGCGTTTGCAAGCCACAGTTGTAAGCCAACTGGTGCGTGGCTTCGTGAATGATCGTCGATACATTGCGATTCAAGTTTGGCACATTGAACGTCGTCATTCGATTGCTCGAAAGGTGATAGTAGCCGATGACGACGTTTGCCGTATCGCCCACTTCGACACTGGCATGTTTCAAAAAGTCTTGATGGTCGGCGAAGACTAATGCGACCAAAGGAAATTCAGGCTCGGGCAGTCGCCAGCGCTGATTTCGCCAGTACGCATAGAAGCCCTTGTATAACTGCTCAAACAGCAGCCCCACTTGTTTGACATACGTTTCATTTGAATTGTGGGCGATCAAGTAATGGGCCGTCCGGTAGATCGTAAACCCTGGTGGCAGTTCATCCTGCAGACGCTTTACCATCTCATTTGTCGAGATCGGCTTGAATTTCTCGTTGTTTGAAGATCGCTCGATAATTTGATCGGGCTGAACCGTCCATATTCTTCCGTCATCACTTTGCAGCATGACCCCGCCATCCTGGGCTTCGACCAAGATTCGGCCATGCACTGTCCGGACGGGTTTGGGGACACCATTGACGAGATCATTCTTGTCCGAATTGAACTTGATGATTTCGATCGCAGACACATTTGCCGGCGGGATTTGCAACACCGCGGCGAACGCCAACGACATCATGATTGGCCGAATCGGAAGGATCATTCGTCGTCACAAAGGGGAATTGAAGGGACTTGGAATACGTCGGGGGCTGGCGTGGGGAATCGTTTCGTATCGAAAAAACTCGGCCCTCGGCTTGGTTCACGCCGTCCAGTCTACGTCATTGGCTCGGTCGCTTCCAACGCTTCAGCGGATTTGGAACACGCCAAGTAAATTGGACCAAAACAATCGCAGCGATAATGACGAACAGCAAATACCAGAACGCCAGCGATGCTTCTTGATATCGAGCACCACTGTGTAGTAGCCCGAATAGACGGGTTCCTACCGTGACAACCCCAGGGGGGATGACAGGCAATGACGCGGGAACGTCACCACTTGCCATGATCAGCGTCGCGACAAAGGCAATCGTTAGGGGACGCGTCATCATCGACCGTTCGATGATCCAAAATCGCTGGATCCAGCCAAGGTCCAATTGTGAAGCGTCTTTGACCTGCTGGTCGATGCCAAGATAGGCGGATCGCAAGACCCAGTATCCGACCGGAAGTGTGCGAACTGACAGTGCGAGAATGGTTGGAAGCAGCGTTTGCTGGTAGAGCATCGTCAAACCTGGAACCGGCAAGCTAAACATCCGCACGATCGCCAATCCGACCAATGGTCCTGGGATCAGGAACGACATCACCGACAGCCCATCAAGCAAAAGTTTCCAGCCGGAACGGTGCTGAGTTCTTGAGACGACGCCCCAAGCGGCAACGACACATAACGTTGCGGTGCAGACGGCAAGCATGATTGTTGTCAGGTATTCCGATGAAAACTCATGCAGGGCACGTGCTAAGACTTCAGCCGTTCGGCTGACGCTCCATTGCACCTCGACGTGGCTGGTCTCTCCAACGTGAACGACTTGGGTTTGTTGCCCGACCTTGACCACGATGCCAGCTAGTGGAAAGGCAAACATAAGCGTGGTAACGAAACAGGCAAATCCCGCGGTTATGGTCCGCGATACGAAATCAAGTTCCACATCTGCCGATTGACCCGGGAAAGAGTCGACTGATCGTCGCTCGGTTTTGAATTCTCGCGTTTCGATCAGCCTTTGGTCCAGCAAACGCGAGTCGACTTGTTTGGCGAGGCGGAAGAATAACACACTTAGAAACGTCAGCCCGACAAGACAGGGAATGACGAGCACGATCAAGATTGACGTCAGCGAGGGATCGACGGTGTGGAAAAGGTAAAACTCATCGGCAAGTGTCCGCATCCCATATAAGTCAACCACAGTCATTTCGGAGGCAGCCAATATTCCCGTTGCCAAGGCTGCCGCAAACACCCAGTTCTTTGCAATCGGCAAACGGATGCGCCACCAGCACCAGATGGGGCCACCATCGATCATTGCGGTATCGAGGATCGATCGGGGAACGCGCGCCGTACCGTACAACGTGGCCAGCGCAACGATCGAGCTGCCATACAGGCCGTGTATCCAAACGCTGGCTACCACACCGGTGTATCGGCCAGCGATTCCGCTGTAGGTCCGCGCTGCAGTTTGAGACAACGACAACCAACCGAATTTACCAGCCGTCGATTCCCACGCGGCCGCATGCATGACCAATGGTGTGGCAAGGCATCCGACCAACCCGACCATGCAAAACAGGTAAACCAGCTTGCCAATCGGACGGTCGCGACGAACGGTTGATAAAGCGAACGCGAGGCAGACGCCGATGATGACAGCACTGATCATCGACAGCGACATCAGTTCAAGCGTCAGCAGCAGCGGTCTTAGCCACGCCATCAATAAACTCGAATCTCAATCACCTGCGGACTGCTTGGCCGACTGACCAAAGTTTGTTCGTAGGTCGGCGGACCGAACAGGTTGCGTGCGTTGTTGGAAAAGCCATACGGCTCAACGGGAGCATTCAACAACGCGCGATTCAGTTGCCCGTTATTGTCCAAGTCATGAAACGCGGCAATCGAAAACTCTTCGGGCAAAAAGCTGAGGTCGATTTCCCAGACGACGAAACCGTCGACCGGCTGCAATGCGTCTTTAACGATCGCTTTTTCCGGATTGCCGAAAGCTTCAAGGGAATCGTAGATCGCAATTCGGATCGGGCCTGTGGAAGCCGACTGATCTGTCGCGACGCGAATCAGCAGCGAGTTTTCGGGAAGCTCGGGCGCGCTTTCGGTTTCATTTGCCAGTGTCGATAGGTCAACCGTTTCTTCGCGAGGTGGGCTGGTCCAAATCAGGATCAATCCGACCAGCAAAATCACCAATGCGAACCCAAGTAACGCCGTCCCATGGCTTTCTTTCCACGCGCGTTTTAGCTGACCTTTCCGCCGAGTTTCGACGGGATATTTGAATGTAGGGTTGGGCATTTAGATTCCGTTGACGCCAGCGACGTCATTCATTCTCTTGTCGAATCGCCAAAGTTCAATTCAAGCTGTGAATCGTCGACCCCGCAGCCAAATTCACGATAGATCAAACTCGGCTGAATATCGCGACTGTTTTGATATTTGTCGCTGCAGTAATTCGATCCTTCACCGCACAACTGTTGGTAGTAGATCTGACAAATCTGCATGTCGCGATAAATCCGAACCGGCTGCACGCAGTGCATCTCCAGGGTCCACGTTCCACGATAGCCCACATCGCCGATCGATCCACCTGGGTTGATGAATAATCCCAATCGACCGAGCGAACTGCGACCCTGAATCAGAGGGACAAGATTTTGGGTTTCGGTGTACTCGGCGGTGCGACCGAGATACAGAATATTCGGTTGCAGTGTCAGTCCCTCTTCGGGGATCGTCAATCGCCGATAGCGGTTCGGGACGGCCGCATCGAGCACGATTTCCTCGTAGACGAGCAATTCGTCGTGCAACGCCAGATTGTAGCTGTTGGGATTCAGACGTTGGGGATCAAACGGGTCGATTCGGATCTCTCCGTCTTCCAGACGTCGGCGGATTTCGTTTGAAGAAAGCAGCATCGTCGAAATATTTGAGGAGGACGAACAGGATAGACGACGAAGCCAGATTCTAGCACATCCGCCGCAGGTGCTAAATCACGTGCGACGACACCTGCAGGAGTCGATTCGTTTTCGAAGTGGCAGAATGGCCATCAATGGCGAAAGACCAGGTGTGGGTGAAAACGACTTCCCACCCAGGGACGGCGGCCGCATGTGTCAGTCGAAAAACAAACCCCAATCGCCGTGGTGGCGATTGGGGTGATGTCTCGCTGGTGACTCGACCGGTGACGATCGATTACTTGCGTCGTTTGTTGGCAATCCGTCCGCTGACGAATACCTTCAAGCTATGGCAAGGCATGTTGACCTGGCGGTTGCTCGGCGGCATCGGCCCGTCGTTATTCGGATAGATATCCTTGGGGGATTCCGCAGCGGTATCGATGAACAAGTTCCATTTCATTCCGCGTCCAACTTCGGGTAGATGCTGAATGCGGTCTTCACCTGTGCTGTTGAACATCAACACGATGTCGCGGCCTTGTCCGGTCGGATCTTCCAAACGGCTTGGTGCGGCGATGTAGGCAACCATGCTCAGGTGATGCTGGTTCCAGTCCAGTGGGTTTCCGTCATCGGAGTACCACGCGACATCGTTGATCAAACGACCGTCTACCGGTTGACCGGTCAGGAAGTTCGTCCGGCGAACCGTTGGCTGGCCTTTACGGAATTTGGTCAGTGCTTTGACAAATCGCAGAACGTCGGCGTTTTTCTCGACCAGTCGCCAATCAAACCAACTGATGTCGTTGTCTTGGCAATAGGCGTTGTTGTTGCCCCGTTGCGTGCGGCGGATTTCGTCGCCGCTGACTAGCATGGGAACACCCTGTGACAACAGCAACGTCGCAAGCATGTTGCGAACCTGACGGGCACGGATCGTGTTCACACCCTTGCGTCGCGTCGGGCCCTCGATGCCATAGTTGTCGCTGATGTTGTGGTTGTCACCATCGCGATTGTCTTCACCGTTCGCCAGGTTGTGCTTGTCCTTGTAGGAAACAAGATCGCTTAGCGTGAAACCGTCGTGACTGGTAATGAAGTTGATACTGCAGAACGGTGGTCGTCCCGCGTGTTCATACAAGTCACTGCTGCCTGCCAATCGAGTTGCCAAGGCACCAAGCGTTCCGCCATCGCCTCGCCAAAATCCACGGACGTCATCGCGGTAGCGTCCGTTCCATTCTGCCCAGCGGTGATTTCCGAACGATCCGACTTGGTAAGCTCCGGCAGCATCCCAGGCTTCGGCGATGATCTTCGTGTCTGCCAACAAAGGATCTTCGGCGATCAATTCGACCATCGGCGGATTGGGGATCAAGTTACCGCCACGGTCACGCGACAGGATGCTGGCGAGGTCAAACCGGAATCCGTCGATGTGGTAGTTGTGAACCCAGTGACGCAAGCAGTGAAAGATCATCTCGCGAACGACCGGGTGGTTGCCGTTGATCGTGTTGCCGCAACCGCTGTAGTTGGAAAAGTGCTTGCCTTCACTGAGGATGTAATAGACCTGGTTTTCCAAGCCTTTGAAGGACAGCGTCGGTCCGTTTTCGTTGCCTTCGCAGGTGTGGTTGAAGACCACGTCCAAGATCACTTCGATGCCGGCGGCATGCAGTGCCTTGACCATCGTTTTGAACTCGTTGACCTGGGCACCGGGACGCTTATCGTGCGCGTATCCTCGGTGAGGCGAGAAGAACGCCATCGGATCGTATCCCCAGTAATTGGGACGTTCGGGGTTGTTGCCCCAGATGTCCAAAATCGGGAATTCGTTGACCGGCATCAATTCAACCGCGGTGATCCCTAACTCTTTCAAGTAAGGGATCTTTTCGATCACGCCGAGGTAAGTCCCTGGGCATTTGATCTTGGCGGTGCGGCTTCGGGTGAAGCCACGCACGTGCATTTCGTAAATGATCGATTCGCTGAGGTCACGACGAATGTGTCGATCGTCTTCCCAGTCAAAGTCGTCTTGGACAACGACGCACTTCGGCGGGCGGATCACGCCATCGGTTCCCTTTTGGAACGTGCCGGCGAGAGCCTGCGCGTAAGGGTCGATCAATCGCGCGGCCGAATCAAATCGTTGTCCTTTGTCAGGATCCCAAGGCCCGCTGGCTTGGAAATGATAGAGCTGTCCCGGGGACAGTCCCTGCACCGATAGACTCCAGACATCGCCCCAGCGGTCGGTGTCACGGTCAAATTCGATAATGTCGGCGGGCTCTGGATCGGTAACCTTGTTGTAAAGCAACAATCGCATCGCCGTTGCCGAACGGCTAAATACCGAAAACTGAACGCCGCTATCCTGGACGGTGGCTCCAAAAGGCGGCTGATAAGTGAATTGGAGGTTTCCGGTAGGTTGTCGCATAAGCATGTCGTGGGGGTCTCCTTCAATCCCAATATTTGCTAAGTCTGTCGCAGTGCTTCGAACTCACCGAACCCTTGTCGAGCACGGCGACTGCCCGAAAGCCTACCACTCGGCTACCTTTTAGCTCTCAGCGACAAAGCGGAGAGTCGTAAACAGGACGAGTAACAGAACCTGCAATAACTATTGGCGATAGATTGACGAAGAAACCTCACCTACGGGTCAGTGAAACGCTGATGATTGCAGCCGCCGGACGGGCAATTCCCCCCGGAAGATGCTGACTAACTGTTAGAGTTTACTGTTATGTCGGCATTTTGACCGCTTCAGCTGCCACCCTTGTGGCCATCTGTCACCTGCCGGTGCCCTGGTTGCGCACTAGCCGCCCTTAATGGCGTCTTGCAGGCCAGACGGCTACCTATTTTTGCTGATCGATGTCAAACTGGACGCTTTGCTTGCTAGATCCACCAACCACTGATCCCTTCACCGAATTCGCTACATGGCTGCGACCTACAAAGATGCCGGCGTCGACCTGGACGTTTATGCCGAATCCATGCGTCGACTTCCCCAGTTGATGCATCGAACCTTCAGCCCTCGCGTCATTCCTAGCGATGGTGGGTTTGCCGGACTCTTCCAATTGGATTTTCCAGGCAAGCTCTTTGCACGCAATTACGACGACCCCGTTTTGGTCAGTGGGACCGATGGCGTCGGCACAAAACTGAAAATTGCTCAGCAGACCGGAATGCACCAAACCGTCGGAATCGACTTGGTCGGGATGTGCGTTAACGATCTGATGTGCACCGGTGCCGAACCGCTGTTTTTTCTGGACTACATCGCGATGGGGAAAGATGACCCGGAGCGTCTGGAAAAGGTGGTTCGCGGAATCAGCGATGGCTGTGTCCAAGGCGATATGGCGTTGCTCGGTGGCGAAACCGCGATCATGCCTGATATGTATGGCATCGATGACTACGACTTGGCCGGCTTTGCTGTCGGTGTGGTCGAAAAGAAAAAGATCATCAACGGCAAGATGATCAGCGAAGGCGATGTCGTGCTGGGGATCGAAGCGAGCGGTCTGCACAGCAACGGTTTCTCGCTTGTCCGAAAAGTCATCGCCGATGCCGGGCTGGACTGGTCCGATACACCGCAGGAACTCGGCGGCAAGTCACTCGCAGAGGCTTGCATGGTTCCCACTCGTATCTATGTTTCGGCCATCCGAGCCGTTCAAACCCACTATCGCGTGAAACAAGTCATCCACGGACTGGCTCACATCACCGGCGGTGGTATCGAGGAAAACCTAGACCGGATCTTGCCGAAAGAGTTGGACGCGGAAATCGATAGCAAAGGCTGGGACGCTCCCGCGATTTTCAAGTTCTTGCAATCAACCGGCAACGTGGAAACATCCGAAATGCGGCGTGTGTTCAACATGGGCATCGGGATGGCAATGGTTGTCAGTGAATTCTATTCGTCCAGTATCCAGTCACGCCTCGCAAGCGTCGGAATCGATGCGATGCCAATCGGTAAGATCGTCTTCGGCAGCGGCAAAGTTCGCTACGTCTAACGCAATCAGTCTCGTGATTGATAGCAAGTGACTCTGTTGGCTGCAGAGTCAAGCGTTGCAAGCAATGCCGAGCAACTGCACATGCTCGCATTGCCATGCCACTTATCCGCCCCAGCAAGGGTGGTTTCAGGGACTGTTGGTATCGATTCACTACCAGCAGGCCACGCCAGCATCCTCAGCCTAGCCCGCAAACTTTGCCAAATTCCCTTAAGCGGAACATTCGGCAATGTCGAAGAACTCCATGGCAGACGGTCCGTCGTCGCAGATTCGCGACGTGACGTTTGGCCAAACAGGATTCGACGCAACGATTGCGAGCCAATGAAAAACGACGCTACTGGACATCGATACCTTCGAGCCTTGCTTGCGGGCAGCTGCATTTTGGCAATGACAAACGGCGGTTTCGCTGATGGGCTGATTCGGAAAAAGACTCCCGATCGTCAGGTCTATCAGCCGCCAACATTGGTCGCCGGCCAGGTTCAAGCCGCTCCACCACGTGATGCCGGCATCCGGAACCAGCTGGTCAAGTCACCCGTGGTTGATCGCCAGCGAGACTCTGCAGTCGAAGTCCAGGGCATTCCGCTTCCCGTTGTTTTGGCAGAAAACCCTGTCGATCTTCAGTCCGACAACCGCGGCGTGCAAACGGTCTCCTACGAAGGAACCGACGCCGTCGAGGCTGCTGCGGTACGAAAGGCGACTCGTGTTGCGACGACAAAACACGCCGTGCCCATTCATCAGCCGATAACTGAACAGCAAGTCGCGACCTGTGGTTGCCAATCGTGTCAGTCTGGGGCTTCGATGGATGTTGCCTATAGCCACGATACCTTCAGCGAAGATGTCGTCTATCAAGACTCCGGTTACGACTTGGCTTGTGACGCAGGCGGTTGTGATTCGATGGGCTGCGATCCTTGTGGTCCCAGTGATTGGTTCGGTTCGGTCGAGCTGCTGTTGATGTTTCGAAATGGCGATCACCTACCGCCACTGGTAACGACCGATCAGCTCGACGCGAGCTTTGAAGTTCTCTCCGGTGCCGAGAAAGTGTTCGACGATATGACCGTAGGCGGTCGCTTGACACTCGGTATGTGGCTGGACCCGTACAAAGATCGCAGCGTTGTAGGGCGGCTGTGGTTCGCCGGTGAAGAGACCTACGACTTCACCGCCAATGATTCGACCGCGTCCACGTTTGGCCGACCGTTCTTTGACGTCGAACTGGACCAGCAAGGATTCCAAGTCATTGCAGAACCCGGGATCGCATCCGGCGAAGTCAGTGTTCACGCCGATAGCCAGATCTTCGGTGGCGACGTTTCGATCCGCCAGTTGTGGTACAAGAATCATGGTGCCACGGTCGACTTGCTATACGGATATCAGTACATGCGGGTCGAAGAAAACTTGACCATCAATAGCCGTTCGACCTCACTCTCGGGCGTCGATGCAGGGGCAATCCTTTCGTTGGAAGACGCCTTCGAAATCCAAAACGATTTCCATGGGGCTCAAATCGGTGTTTCCAGTTTTTACCGTGAAGGTTGTTGGTCCGTTAGCACGCTTGCCAAAGCGGCATTCGGAAACACCCGTCGTCGTGTGGATTTAAGCGGCAATCAAACGATCAGCATCGATGGCGATACCGCACAAACACCCAGCGGCTTGCTGGTACGTGACAGCAACTCCGGTGTCCATGACGACAATACGTTTGGATGGGTTCCTGAATTGGACCTGACATTGGGATGGCAACGATTCCCTTCGTTCGACGTGACATTCGGTTATCACATCATCGCGATGACACATGCGTTGCGTCCATCGGGCGTCATCGATCCGGAATTAGGAACCGACTTGTCGGACGCGACCAATCGCCCGCTTGCCGTGTTCCGTAAGGACACCGTCTATCTCCAAGGCCTGCACTTCGGCCTTTCGTATATCTACTAGGCCCGTCCAATTTTTAAAGCCCATCCAGTACTAGAAGCCCATCCAACGCAACGAAACTTAACTCCATGGCTGGAAAAGAACTGCGTGGCTGCGAACGCTTCGTTGATATGTGGGCGTTGCCCGGTGTCCACGCCAGCAACGTCGAACTGCTGCAGCGTCTAAAGACCGCCGACACGAACCATTTCACAAAGAACATGGATTGTGTTGGCACCGTCAACACACTCAATCAAGACAACGGCGATTGGGAAAAGACCCACCTCATTGGTTTGCGGACAGACATTTGGAAACCCGATGCCGAGGAAATGCATAGCTGTCTGGAGTCGATGAAGGACAAAAGACGCAGCGAAGTCAAACGGACAATCAAACGCAGCGGACGACTGACGGAGAAACAAAAGCAGCGTTTGGAAGACGAGCTTGCCGAAGACGACATCATGAACATGCAAAGCGGCGATATCCAAACTCGCCGTTTGGTGCTAAAGCTATTTCGCACCACGGGTGAAAGCGTTCGCTGGTGTGGGACCATTGAAGAGATCACCGCAACCGAAGTTCATAATTCGATCGGTACCGGCAAGACGCTGCTAACGATGGCCGTCATGCTGGCGCGTAGCGACTATGTGACTTACGTCCAACAGAACCATCGTACCTTTCGCATCCCATCCATCTTTAGCTTCTGTTATCACAGCGAAGATCAGATGTGGAACATCGTGATGCGACGCCACTGGCTGTCGATCGGAGCCGACTTTGAGGTTGAAGTCGATGGTCAAGGTGTCGGCGAAATCGATGGCAAGCTGTTTTCCTTTGGGAGCGACAGCCATCTCGTCTTCGATCCGCACCCTTTGGTTCAGCAGCGAAGCTTCATGAACCTGATCACCCTCTTTGCCGCTTCGGTGGGGTATCACAAGGCGATGCGTCGCAGCGTCGAACAGCGAATCGCCGCCGCACTGGACGGCAATTCGCATCGAAACGTTTTGCAAAACGAAGAACTGCGATTGCGACAAAACGGTCGCGCGGCCGCTTGATCAGCGAACGGCCTTCGCGATTCGCTTTTCGAATCTAAAACCAGCAGACGGATCTGCTGGCTGTCGAATGCTTCGGCAGTTCTTCAGCCGAGCGACTATTTCTCTGCATCGCTGGCTTGCATGTTATCGGCTTCTGCAAGCGCGGCTTCATAGTCCGCAAGGGCTTGCGCGTCCGCGTCGCCGACCACATTGGTCGGTTCGGATGAACAGCCAGCCGCGAACACAAGGCAACCACACAACAACAGGTACTTCATCAATTCATTTCCTTTCACTTTGGGCGTAATACAGACGGAAGATCCACGCGTGCCATGAAAGACACGTGTGGACCGTGGGGAATCGCATTGGTCAAGCTCGCCTGACTTCGATCGAGTCACCTGACCTCGACGGATTTAACCGACCTCTATTGATTCAACGGTTCGTCGATGACTTCGGACGCATCACGTGAACCCAGTGATCCCCACAAGCCGTACGGGCTGGGGCTTCCTGGAGGTGGCGATCCGGCGCGATGCGAAACCTGAGGAGCGCGCGGATTACCCGCTTCGATCGAATCGGTGATAAAGATGATTGCTCCGTCGCCCATCATGACATGGACGCCACCTTGGTGACGGCTCGACGGCGGTGAGACCACATCGCGGTGATCGCGTCCATCCGAACAGAGCAACTTGTTTGGCGAAAGGACTGTGGTCATCTGAGTGTACGGAGGCATCATGTCATGCCAACGAAAGCCACGACCCCAAGTGGTGTTGAACGCGTATCCGTTGTCGGTGCTCCAGAACCTAGGTCGCTCAGGATTCAAGTAAGGTTCTGCGTACATGGGATCCAAACGGCACTCGTTCTTTTCCGATGGAGCCGCATGAGCACCGGTGTTAGTTGGAAGCACCGTTCGCGAATCGGCATCATTCAAACTGGTGGCAATTTCACCGCCCATGATGGTATTGGATAAGCCGTCGAGCACATCGCGGAATCGCATGTTTCGGCAGTTCACAAACATGCCCCGCTGCGAACCGTTGCTCTGCGTCGCGTGTCCGTTGTCGGCTGAATATGGGAACGTCACCGTTGCGTCGTCCCCCTTTTCATCGATATTCAGATAGGGGTCACGCGAATGGACCGCCGAATCGCCCACACAGCAGGCGTAGTTGGTGCGTCCTAGTGCCGGCAATCCACGACCGGGATCACTTGGGCAACGCAATGTTGGAATTTCCGCAGCATACGGCGGATATTGAACTCGGTCTGGGTGCGGTCCCATCGCAGGCCAAGGCGGCGTGTGAGCAGAACCGTCGGAGTTGATCGCCAGTGGTTGTGAAATTTGGTCCCAGATCGCTTGCTGTTCAACGAACGGCAAGAGCCCGACCAAGTAAGAAAGCCTGCGATTGGATGACAACTCGCGTCCGGGGTTGGTATCCCAAATATCGCGTCCAGGCTGGGCGTAGGTTCCAGCGCCATGAATCGGCAGCTGCTTATAGGTGGAATGGTAGTTGTGAATCGCCAATCCGATTTGTTTGAAGTTGTTGCTGCAGCTCATTCGCCGAGCCGCTTCACGTGCGGCCTGTACGGCGGGCAGTAACAGCCCAACGAGAATTCCAATAATCGCGATAACAACCAAAAGCTCGACAAGTGTGAATGCCTGCCGGTTCCTGTTTTGAGAACCTGTTCTCATTTCGCACCTCAGATGTGGTATTTAAATAAGACCCCCAATCCGGCTACGGACTGGCGGAAGGTCAAACACCTGTGAGGGACGGGCGAACCGTTCTGTTGTCGGCTTTATTCACTAATCGCAAATACAGTTGAACAATCGTCTTTTGAGCAAAACCATTGTTCGTAACGTTGGTTCCAGCCACTTCGAGGATCCGTTGTGGCTTGTGGTGACCAATTGGCTGATCGTTGATCAATTGGCAATCGATCCATTCACTGCATCCAGATGGCTGCATTTAGAACAACGACACTCGCGAAGTGCCGCACAGAGCTGCCCAAACGTTTGCTAGCGATAAAAACGAGCTCAGTGCTATTCGGTAACGTTGATGGTCACCTATTCGGCCGCCATCAATTGATCGTTCAGCGTCCAAAGCCTGGCTGACTTATGACGCATGCAATCGATTCGTAGCGTTATAGAAAAGAGACTGTCGCAGTTGACTGGTCGATCACGAACGTCTGCGTCCAGACGACCTAACGACAAGAGAAGAAAAATGCCGCGATTCCTTTCGCGGTGAAGTGGGGGGCAGATGAGCGATCACGATGCCGAAACGAATCCTGCCAATGGAGAGCGACGGACAGGGTTGGCCAATTCGGCTTTTAGTTGGACTTTGCTTCCATCGGCGGAGACTTTGCCGGTATAGACCTGTGCGTCCGAATCTTCAGCGTCGGCGCTGTTGGCATTCGAGGCCCGCTTCGGCTCTTGCTCATGAGCAAACGCCAATTCACGCTCGCTGAGCTCGAATTCAATCGTTTCCTTGACGGGTTCCAGTTCACCTCGAACGATTCGTAGCTCGCGGGGAGCGTCGATACCGATTCGCACGCGATTTCCTTCGACACGAACAACAGTGATCGTGATGTCGTCGCCGATGTGGATCTGTTGGTCGGTTTTGCGTGAGAGAACGAGCATGGCAGTTTCCTTTGCCGATGGCGGCCTTAGAGAATGAAGACGGAGGTCAACCTCGACCATCCGTGGTGATTGCGGAGCATTGCATAGACCGTGCCAACCGAACAACAGTTTTGTCGTGATTCGCTTTTAAGTTGTTTTTGGGTAAGGGCTTACGTGATTTGGCGTTTTTTGGGCCCCGTCCGAAAACCGAATTCACTGTAAGAAGACTTTACAACTCGGTGAAATATTGACCGACGAACGGAATACGGTAGACTAGGGCTTAATGAGAATCATTTTCAAAACCATTGTTTTCAAAACCAGCACACTCGCAGATTCTTCGCGGTCTTAGATTTGTCTATGAGCAATCGAATTCTGAATGTGTTTCCGGGCCAGGCGGAAGGAACACGGCTAGTCCTCGCTCAAGAAAGCGAATCCGGCAGTCAATCGCAGCTCGTTTTGCGACAAGAGAACTACTCGCCACACGTTGGTTGGTTTGTTCAGAGCCGCGTTGTGATCGAGAACGATCAAGCCACCGCTCTGAAGATGACCCTCACCAGCAGCTTGATGAATGCAGCCCCGACCACTCGGTCTGGTGGTGATCAACAGCAACCGTCCTATGCGGACCAGACCAAACCAGCTGAGCTGAAGATCTTCTCAGCGATTGCTGGCTGAGACGTCGCTCGCACAAGCGGCAACTTGCTTGTGCGATGATCCGTCAATTCTTCCCAACCGGTTCAGACCGATCATTCGGTTCTTTTGGGATTTCTAGATTAAGAATTCCGGTGCCCCTCAGCGATCGTCAAATCGCCTCGACCACCCGTGGTAGTATGCTCGCCTAGACAAATATGTTTGGCGATCCGGGGGGGATTGGAAGTGGAACTTGAAGCGGTCATCGAAAAAACTAGGCGCGATCTCTTAGAACTGACCGCGCGCAACCGACTGATCCATACGCCCCTGGAGGGCAAGCGAAAGTCTTGGTTGCAGATCGATGATGAACGAAGCGATCAATTATTTGATCTGTTAGTTCGCCAAGGCAAAACGATGTCGTTCTTGTCCGCAAACGCCGTGGCCGACTCCGCTTCGGCGACTGACACGGAGGACGACGATCGGGAACGTGACGAGTTTCTCCGTCAGTTCGATTCGGCAGACGAGAGCCCGCTGCCCAATCGCGCCGATGACGACCGACCAGGCGACGTAGACCTTCAAGGCGACGAATCGGTTGATGAAGGTGCTGTGCATGAACGCCATACCGACCGTTTTTTGCAAACGCAGGTTGCAGCCGATTCGCTCGACGATCGCCTTCTAAAGATCTACTACGAAGCACGCAGCGCCGAAGAAGAACAAGGCGTCAGCATCCTCTATCTCGCCTGTGGATTTTTGCTGTGGCGTGAATCAAAAACGTCGGATGTCAATCGGTACGCGCCATTGCTGCTGCTGCCGGTCGAAATGTCGCGTCACTCAGCGCAAACCAAATTTCGTTTGAAATTCCGCGATGCCGATGTCGTGACAAACCTTTCGATTCAAGCTCGATTGCGTCAAGACTTCGATTTGCAACTGCCCGACTTGCCAGAAGACGTCAGCGAAGAACCGGACTGGACGCCAAAGCAATACTTCGATGAAGTCCGTCAATGCATCGACGGTCGTGAAGGATGGCAAGTCTTGGACAACGAGATCTTGCTTTGGTTCTTTTCCTTCACCAAGTTTTTGATGTTCCGGGATTTGTCGCCATCGAGCTGGCCTGAAGAAGCAAGTTTGGCTGACAACGACTTGATCGCAGGTCTACTGGGACAAGGCTTTTCGCCTGGCAGTGCCCTGCCGCCCCTGTGCGGTGACGACGAGCCGATTGATGAAATGATCAACCCGGCAGATGTCGTCCACGTGACCGATGCCGATTCCTCACAAGCGGTTGTGATCGAAGAGATTATCCGTGGTCGCAATCTCGTTGTTCAAGGTCCGCCAGGAACCGGAAAGTCGCAAACAATTACCAACGCGATCGCTGCAGCGGTGCACGCTGGCAAGAGGGTTCTGTTTGTCGCCGAAAAGATGGCCGCTCTCGACGTGGTCAAGCGACGACTCGATGCTGTTGGCCTCGGCCCGATGACGTTGGAACTGCATAGCCACAAAGCTCGCAAACGAGAGATCATCGAAGATCTAAAAAATACATTGGAACTTGGTGCGCCAGCCGCTTTGCCGAGTAGCATTGCCAACGAACTTCGCCAGTCTTCTCACCGACTGCGGCAGCACGATCATGTGCTGCACACTCCGGTGGGCACCAGCGGGCGGTCTCCATATCAAGTAATGGGGCGTTGGTTGACGCTGCAACAACGCGGACGAACGGTTCCTGCTTACCGGCTGAATCGACTGTGTGACTGGTCGCCCGAAGACTTTGGCGAGTTTCTTCACTTGGCCAAAGAACTTGACCAGTTGTTGGAAGCTTCCGGAACGCCGCAGGCAAACCCCTGGCATGGCGTTTGTTGTACGCCGATGACACCGGCAAACGTTGATCGGCTGTTAACTTCGCTTTCACCCATTGCCGACAAGATCGAAAAGCTTCGCCAAGCCAACTCTGAATTAGCCGGCTTATTGGGACTTCCTCCGGCAAGCAACCTTGCTCAGACCGTTGATGTGGCCAAGCTCGCACGTCACGTGATGCGGTTTCCAAAGTTCGGCGATCGGAACGCCATCGACAATCATGCCTGGGAAAACGGGATCGATCAGATCCAAAGTCAGCTCTCAGCGGTTCAGCAGCTTCAACAAGCCCGCCAGGAACTCGGCGAAACGGTCAACGATATTGCGTTCACGGTCGATTGGTCCGCCGCTAGGATCGCCATCGCGGCACACGGAAAAAGCTGGCTCAGGATTTTCAACGGGCAATACAGGAATGCGATCGCGACTCTGCGAGGCGTTTTGGCGGCGCCGTTGCCCAAGGACGCCGATGCACGAGTAACGCTAATCGATAGTATCATCGCGATTCAAAAATCGAGTCGCCAAGTTGAATCGATTGACGCAGCCGCACGTGCGATGTTGGGATCACTCTGGGCTGGTGAAGCGACCGATGTTCAGAAGTGCGAAGCGATTGTGGCTTGGGTGAATGAAGGGCAGCAAACAAAGCTAACCCAGCAACACGCTCGGCGACTTGTGGCGGCGATATCCGAACCGAACGCACTGCAGGGGCCACTCGCACAGATTCAATCACTTCTCAAAGAGATTGATGAAAGCTTGCGTTCGTTGTCAGCAACCTTGAAAATTGATTTTCAACGAGCGTTTCGATGCAGCGATTCTCGCACAACCGACTTGGCCGCATGGACCGATCGATTGACTGCATGGCAGGACGCGGGGGCTCAGCTAAGTCACTACTTGGCCACGATGGCGCGAATCAATAAGTTCCGTGACGCCGAACTGGCTGCCTTTGCCGATGACATTGAATTGGGAAACTTCGTTTCTGGAACCGTCGCCGATCAGTTGGAATTGGTGCGATGTGATGCGATCATCGCGAAGGCTTGGCAGGAACGACCCGACCTAGCGAACTTCCACGGTGACACTTATGAAAAGCTACGTGATCGGTTCGCCAATTTAGACCTTGCCCGAATCGAAGCCAGCCGAGTCGACGTGGCAAGGAAGCACCATGATCAATTGCCTGCCCGATCCGCTGACGGTGGTCAGGTCGGCGTCGTGATGCATGAAGCCAACAAGAAACGCCGGCATATTCCTCTGCGGCGTTTAATTCGTGAAGCCGGTCGTGCGATTCAAAAGATCAAACCGGTATTCATGATGAGTCCACTTTCGGTGGCGCAGTACCTGGAGCCGGGCGCTGTCGAATTTGACCTGTTGGTTATCGACGAGGCTAGCCAAGTGCAGCCGGTCGATGCGTTGGGGGCAATCGCACGCAGCAAGCAGATCGTCGTGGTGGGCGATCAAAAACAACTGCCACCAACAGACTTTTTCGGACGAATGGGGGACGAGCGCGTTGACGATGACGACGATGGAGTCAGCAGCGCAAGCGATTTGGAAAGCATTCTTGGGCTATGCGAAGCTCGCGGATTGCCAAGTCGAATGTTGCGATGGCACTATCGCAGTCGCCACGAATCGTTGATCGCCGTTAGCAATCGCCAGTTCTACGACGATCGGCTTTATATCGTTCCCAGTCCGATCAGCGAGGGCGGAGATCTAGGACTGCGTTTTCGATACGTCAGTGACGGTTGCTACGATCGTGGTGGGTCTCGGACCAATCGAATCGAAGCTCAAGCGGTTGCCGATGCAGTACTGCAGCATGCTCGCGAGACTCCACACTTGTCATTGGGGGTTGCGACCTTTAGTGCGGCCCAGCGTGACGCCGTTCGAGATGAAATCGAACGACGTCGTAAAGAAGATGACTCTGTCGAAGAATTCTTCAGCGCCGGCGGAGTCGAGCCCTTCTTCGTAAAGAGCTTAGAAAACGTCCAAGGGGACCAGCGCGATGTCATCTTCATTTCGATCGGATACGCTCGTGACAAAGACAATTATTTTGCTCATAGCTTCGGTCCCCTCAATCGCAAAGGCGGCGAACGGCGTCTAAATGTTTTGATCAGCCGAGCGGCTTCGGCTTGTCACGTCTTCGCTTCGATCAAGTCCGACGATATCGACCTTTCAAGAACGCAAAGTGAAGGCATCGCGGCATTGAAAATGTTTTTGCACTATGCCGAACATGGTCGACTCGATGCGGCACGTTCCCATGGCGATGCCGATAGTTTGTTCGAGGAACAGGTTGCCAAAGCCCTTCGCAACCGTGGCTTGGAGGTCGATCATCAGATTGGTGTCGGTGGCTTCTTTATCGATTTAGCGATTCGTGATCCACAGCGTGGTGGTCGATATCTGATGGGAATCGAATGCGACGGTGCGCAGTATCACAGTGCCCGTTGGGTGCGTGACCGTGATCGGATCCGTCAGCAAGTGCTCGAAGCACGTGGCTGGCATATCCACCGCATCTGGAGCACCGACTGGTTTCAACGTCCTGACGAACAGATCGAAAAAACGATCGAAGCCCTGGGGCTTGCGCAGCAGCATTGGAAGAAGATTGACGAAGGTGAGCATCTCGCCGAGGCGGCCCGTCAAGAGCAGCGAGACGCTAACCAGAAATCGCCGGTTGCGATTGAGCGACACGAACCGGTCGATGCAGAGGATAGCTACGAATCACTGCGTATTGACTACGTCGAGACGACCGCTGAACCGACTGATTCTGGGACCGGGCCGAACGATCTCAAGGACTCGCCATTCGAAGCGATGGTCTCGCGAGTGATACTTGCCGAATCACCGATTCACATCGACGAGATCGGCCGTCGCATGATCGCATTGTGCGGTCAAGGCAGGCTGACCAACGCACTGAAGAGTCGCTTGGCAGAAACGATTCAGCAGATGCAGAACGCCGGTTCGGTCATTCAACGCGGCGACTTTGTTTATCATACCGACCAGAAAGTTTTCCCGGTTCGCTATCGCAAAGAACTTGAGAACGCGAAGTTGCGGAACACCGATTTCATTTCGCCGGAAGAATTACGAAACGCGATTGTCATCGTCGTAGAAAATCAGATCGGCACTGACATGGCGGAGACATTCACTTCGGTCGCAAAGCTCTTCGGAATCAGCAACGGCAAAACGCTGCAAACGAACATCGAAGCTCAGATCGATCACCTACTCAGCCAGGCCGCCCTAGAAGATCGCGCCGGAAACCTTTTCGTCGCTCCCCGTACGTCAAGGGCCTGCTAGGGAGTTCAGTCGGATTGCCGTTTTCGAATGGCAGCCACGATGCAATCACGAACCATCCTGGGCTCGTTCAAGACCTGATAGCCTTCAAAACGAACGATTTCAAACCCCAGCTCCCTCAAGTATCGATCGCGTTTCCGATCATGCACGCGCCCTTCGTCGGTGAAGTGTTCTTCGCCGTCGACTTCAACAACAAGCTTCAGCGCGACACAGCAAAAGTCGACGCAGTACGGTCCGATCGGATACTCGCGCCGGAACTTCTCACCGCAGCAACGACGTCCGCGAACCATTTGCCACACATCGTTAGCAAGCTCATTTGCCCGAGCCCGCTGATCACGAGCAAACGAAATCGCACCTGGCCGGCGAGTCGTTCGTTTCATGCCGATCTCCTATCTGAAGACCTCAACTTCAAACAGCAACAAGCATCATCATAACGCCCCCTCACCCCCAGCCCCTCTCCCCCAAACAAGTTTGGGGCGAGAGGGGAGCCTGGATGGGAAAGTAAACTGGATGGGAAAGTAAACTTGCGGTCGTAATTTTTATACTGGCTCCCCTCTCCACCAAAAGCTTCGCGAGAAAGACGCGACCACACGAACCAACTCAACCGCGAAGTCTTTGGGGGAGAGGGGCCGGGGGTGAGGGGGCTGACTTCGAATCCACCAGTACTCTGAACCACGATGGCGATCGCTGCGGTTGGTCGGCCGATTTCAATCAGCCACGGCGATTTGCACTGGAAGGCTAGAACGCCATTCCCGATACCAGCAGTGCCCCCACTAGGACTCGAACCTAGGACCCACTGATTAAGAGTCAGTTGCTCTACCAACTGAGCTATAGGGGCGTATCGCTTTGGGTGAACGTTCCGGCTGGTTTTAGATGGGAACGCTCGCGATTGTTTCGCTGGCGGGTTGGATCGCCTTGCGACGGGCGAGGTTTTAGCAAATCCTTGCTCGTCGCGGAAGTCGTTTCAATGGATTTCCCGGGGCTCAATGTCTGGATGGGCCCTTTTAAACCATCGTGACCGAGTTGGATCGGCTTTTCGTTCGTCAATTACTGATCAAGATCTCCAGCAAATTGAGCTGTTTTCACCTCGTATGGGCCTAACGAACGCAACATTCCTTCGGCTTTGGCCCACGTTTCGGCTTCTTCGGCTGCAGGCTCGCTGCGGGCGGTGATGCCGCCGCCGACCGGGATTTGCAGTCCGCCCGCGGTGGCGGTGATGGTGCGGATCAAGATGTTGAAATCCGCGTGCCCGGAACAGCTGATGTAGCCCATCGAGCCGCAATAGGGGCCTCGTGGATTGGGCTCTAGCCTGGCGATAATCTTCATCGCCTCAATCTTCGGTGCACCGGTGATGCTGCCGCCGGGAAAACAGGCTCGCAAGCAGTCGACCACGTTGGCGTCTTCTTTTAAGTCGGCTTCGACAACCGAGACCAAGTGCTGCACAAATTCATAACGCTCAAGTTGGCATAGCTGTGTGACTTGAACGCTTTCATCGGTGCAAACTTGCGACAAGTCGTTGCGCATCAGATCAACGATCATGATGTTCTCAGCCCGCTCTTTTTCGCTCGACATCAGTTCCTCGGCAAGTAGCCGATCGATCGATTCGTCTCCGGTCCGTTTGCGAGTGCCTTTGATGGGGCGGGTGACAACGTGTTTGTCACGGATTTGCAGGAACCCTTCCGGTGATGAGCTTAGGACGTGAAAGGATCCGCCATCATAAAACCCGGACTGCGGAGCGGGGTTGGCAGCGCGAAGCGACAAATAAAGCTCTTCGGGAGAGCACGTTTGCTGAGCCGTTAAACGCTGCGCCAGGTTGACTTGGAACGAATCGCCGCGTCCGATGCCTTCGACAATTTCACCAACAGAGCTTCTGAACTCGCCGTCGGCAAAGTTGCTGCTGACAAGATTGTTAGTCACACCGGAACGTGTTTCTGCGTTAGGTTCCAAGAAAGAATCCGAACAAGCGCACGGGCCGTCGCTTTCATTCGCTTGGTCGACGTGCTGCTGAATCAGAGACAGTATCTGATCGCGTCGTTCAGCGGCGAGGATCGCCATTCGCTGTTGGCAGTAAGTCTGTTGGTTCGCGTCATCAAAGGCGGTGTCGCTGAACATCGCCTTTTCCCAGCCTTGGCAAATCAACCAGATTTTTGACTCGAAGTGGTCGATGGCGATCGTCCAGTCGAATAGGCCAAAGGACATTGCCGGGGTGGGCAAGTCATCGACTTGATCGAGGTGGCAATCGGCCAGTTCATGAGGCTCGATCCAGCGAGATGATTCGTAGCCGATGATCCCAGCCAATCCACCTTGGAAGGGAGGCAGTGCTTGAACTGAAGTTTGTTCGTCTTGATCACACCTCGAAGCATCGCTTGCTAAAGATGCGATATCGCAGCTGGGCAGGCACTCGGCCAATCGTCGAAGCTCCGGCCAGGGATCTTCGTCACCCGGATTGGCTTGCAATTCGAAGATTGGATCAGCCGTGAAGAACGAGTATCTCGCGTGCGGGTCGCATGCCTCGCTGGGCGGCGACTTTTCATCGCGGGAAGGCTTTCCGATCGGGCT
This sequence comes from Stieleria sp. JC731, assembly GCF_020966635.1. Classification (NCBI taxonomy): domain Bacteria; kingdom Pseudomonadati; phylum Planctomycetota; class Planctomycetia; order Pirellulales; family Pirellulaceae; genus Stieleria; species Stieleria sp. JC731. Next base: position 1,659,146 of record NZ_JAJKFQ010000001.1, read on the forward strand.
TGTTCCGGCACCCGAATCCAGCCAGATGCGGCGTCTAAGTGGTCGCAGGGATCGGAAGATTGCCACCGGATCGAGTGAACTGTCGAGCGGGGTGACCAGTGGCATTGGCAGGTGGAAGTCGCGGTGATTCGAGCGGCTAAAAAAGTTGTCGAGAAATTCTCGGTGGGTTGCCTATAGGTTGACGTCTGAAACGAATGTTCTCAAGTTGTGAAGTCACGTCGTGGTGTCTAGTGAGTCCAAAAGCGTCAACATTGGTGGTAGAGCGGTTGCGAGAATCGATTGCATTCCTAAAAGAGTTCGCCAAGAGCCCCACCAAGGTCGGCGCGATTGCCCCCAGCAGCCCTGGCCTTGTTCATGCGATGGTCGACTCGTTCGATTGGGATTCTGTCCGCGGCGTCGTCGAGTTCGGACCCGGAACGGGTGTCTTTACCGAAGCCGTCGTCGCTCGACTGCATCCGGAGGCAAGGTTTGTGGCGATTGAGCGAAGCCCGGAAATGGTCTCGATCGCTCGAAAGCGTTGTCCTGAAGCCAATATCGTTGAAGACAGCGTGACCAACTTGGACGCGATCTGCGATCAAGCGGGAATTGGTCAAGTCGACGCCGTGCTTTGCGGGTTGCCATGGGCTTCATTCCCGGAATCGTTGCAGCGTGAAATCATGGACGTGACTTTGGGGCGGATGGCCGACAATGCGCATTTCGCCACATTCGCCTATTGGCAAGGCGTCGTGCTACCGGCGGGCCGGCGCTTTTCAAAGTTGCTGCGTTCCAGTTTTTCTAAGGTCGAACGTTCACACACGGTTTGGCGAAATTTGCCACCGGCGTTCGTTTACCGCTGTGCCAAATGATCGGTGGCGGCCAGCGGGATTCGACTCAATCGCTTAAAAGCCGCGTTGCAATCCTGCGGTGATATCCAGGTCCAAGTCGGCAAACTCGCCCCGTTTGACTTTTTCTAAGGCGATCGCGCCCATCGCCGCATTGTCGGTACAAAGCTCGGGTGGGGCGATGACCAGTTTGAATCGATGCTTGTCTGCCGCCTCAGTCAGACGCTTGCGTAGTTCAGGGTTTGCCGCGACCCCGCCGCCGACGATCAGGTGCTGGGCCTGGTGCTCCTTGATTGCTCGAACGCTTTTGCGGACTAGGACGTCGACGACTGCGGCTTGAAAGGAAGCACAGATATCGGCTTTGGCCTGTTGATCCAGGTGTGCTGCGGAGACGATTTTTGCCGGTGGCGGGGCGATGGTGTAGCGGACTGCCGTTTTTAATCCGCTAAAGCTGAATCGATATCCCGGATCGCCGATCATCGATCGCGGGTAGTCATATGCTTTGGGGTTTCCTGATTCGGCAAGGCGACTGACAGCCGGGCCGCCGGGGAAGCCCAGTTCCAGCATCGCGCCGACTTTATCAAAGGCCTCACCGGCGGCGTCATCGATAGTGCCGCCCAGGTAATCCAGGTCCAGCGGACTGGTGCAGTGGTACAGACTTGTGTGCCCTCCGCTGACCACCAGACCAATCGAGGGGTAAACGCTTTCGCTGCAGGCCATTTGGCAGGCGTACAAATGGGCGTGCAGGTGGTTGATAGAAACGAGCGGCTTTTGCCAAGCTACGGCCAAAGTTTTTGCCGCGACAACGCCGACCAACAAAGAACCTGCCAGTCCAGGGCGGTCGGCAACGGCGATGGCGGTTAAATCTGTGGCGGTCACGCCGGATTTAGTGATCGCGGTGTCGATCACGGGAAGGATTCGTTCCAGGTGAGCTCTGGCGGCGACTTCGGGGACGACTCCTCCGAAACGCTCGTGCAGTGTTTCTTGGGTCGCGATACACTGTCCCAAAACCGCTCCGGAGTCGGAAATGACGGCCGCAGCGGTCTCGTCGCAAGTCGATTCAAGTGTGAGAATTGTCATAGTAAGAGCTTAACGCGAATCAGGCCTTGACACCAACGCCATTGGCCCGATACTTGCACGCTTCGATACACGGAAAACGTACGGAATTTTTAGCAATCCAACCTCATGCCAACGATCAACCAACTCGTCCGAAAACGACGCAAAACCAAACGCAGACAAAGTAAGTCGCCCGTTCTGGAGAAGTGCCCCCAAAAGCAAGGGGTGTGTTTGCAAGTACGGACGATGACCCCCAAGAAGCCGAACTCGGCACTGCGAAAGATCTCGCGGGTCAAGTTGAGCAACGGAAAAGAGGTCACCGTCTACATTCCTGGCGAAGGCCACAACCTACAAGAACACTCGATCGTTCTTGTTCGTGGTGGACGGATTCGTGACCTTCCTGGTGTTCGCTATCAGGTCGTTCGCGGAAGCCGTGACGCATTGGGTGTTGAAGGCCGTAAGCGTTCACGCAGCCGTTACGGGGCGAAGAAGTAATCGCCGCCCGCGTTCGTTTACGAATCGCATTCACAGTTATCTCCGACACAACGCAAACGTATAGAAAAGATCTGAAATGGGACGGATCACTGCAAGTAAGAAGCAGATGAAAGGCGACCCGCGACACGGTTCGCTGCTGGCAAGCAAGTTCATCAACTGCCTAATGTTGGACGGCAAAAAGACCGTCGCGCAAAAGGTGTTTTATGACGCCTTGGAAGACCTTTCCAAGCGAGATGGTACCGACGGCCAAGAGCCCATCGAGATCTTCGAACAAGCCATCGAGAACATCAAGCCATACATCGAAGTTCGCAGCAAGCGAGTCGGTGGTGCGAGTTACCAGGTTCCGATGCAAGTGAACCGAGCTCGTCAACAGAGCTTGGCGATTCGCTGGGTGTTGGAAGCTGTCCGCAGCAAGAAAGGTCGCCCAATGCACCTGAAGTTGGCTGACGAACTGATGGCTGGCTTCAAGAAAGAAGGTGTTGCCTACACCAAACGCGAAAACACACACCGTATGGCTGAAGCCAACAAGGCGTTCTCGCACTTCGCATGGTGATCGGGCCCAACAGCCACGAACACCCACACGACGATACAAACTGGAAACCGCGACTTCGGCACGCAAACGCCGATGTCGCGGTTTTTTTGATCCGCTCCCCAACATAAATTATCGCAATTGGCTGCGTCGGTCTCGGGCGGCGCACCGATCAAGACATTCCCCATCTACCGTTCTTTGACTTGCACCCATGTCCGCTGACATTACCAAACTGCGAAACATCGGAATCATCGCCCACATTGATGCCGGTAAAACAACTGTCACCGAACGGATGTTGTTCCTTAGCGGTGCCAAGCACCGTGTGGGCCGAGTGGATCACGGGACGACCGATACCGATGACGATCCCGAAGAACAGGAACGCGGCATCACGATCTTTAGTGCCTGTGTGAAATACAACTGGGAGAAGTACAACATCAACCTGTTGGATACCCCAGGTCACGTGGACTTCACCGCCGAAGTCGAGCGGTGCCTGCGAGTGCTCGATGGTGCGGTAGTAGTCTTTTCGGCACGCGAAGGTGTCGAAGCGCAGAGTGAAACTGTTTGGCGACAAGCGGATCGCTACAACGTTCCTCGGATCGTCTTTATCAACAAGATGGATCGCGAAGGGGCGAACTTCGATTCGGTCTTTAGCGACATCGAACCAAGACTCGGTGGACGTCCGGTCGCGATTGAGCTGCCCGTTGGGCAAGGTCCGTCACATGTCAACGATCCGTTTCGCGGTGTGATCGACTTGGTCGAAATGAAGGCATTGCAATTCGATCCAGAAACGGAAGGCAAGTCGGTCACTGAAACCGAGATCCCCGAAGAGCTGATGGACGATGCGCTGCTATGGCGCGAGCAGCTGCTGGAGACGGTTTGCGAAATCGACGAAGACGCGATGGCGTTGGTGATGGAGGACAAGGAAATTCCTGTCGATGTCATCCGATCCGCACTACGCAAAGGATGTATCGAGCAAACCATCCAACCGGTTCTTTGCGGTTCCGCACTTCACGGGATTGGCGTTCAGCCGCTGATGACAGCGGTCGGACACTACTTGCCAAGTCCACTCGACCGACCGCCTGTCGAAGGTGTCGATCCCAAGAAGACTGACAAGACATTGGCTCGCAAGCCGGATTCAAACGAACCTTTCAGCGCGTTGGTGTTTAAGATTCTGCCAGCTAAGACTGGCGATAACTACTGGATCCGGATTTACAGTGGCACGCTGAAGCAAAACTCGCGGGTTTATTGCCCGAACCGCGACAAGAAAGAAAACGTCGCGCAGTTATGGCAGATCCATGCGTCGAAGAAAGAACGCGATGGCCAAGTTGAATCGCTGGGTGCAGGTGACATCTGCTGTTTGATTGGGCCACGTTTCGCGATCACAGGCGATACGCTTTGTGACACCAAAGACAATATCGAACTTCCGAGCATCAAGTTTGCTGACACGGTGTTGTCGATGGCAATCGAGCCGGAGAACACCGGTGATCGAAAGAAGCTTGAGGAAACGTTAGAGATGCTGCGTCGGCAGGATCCGACCTTCAAAGCGGTCGACAATGAGGAGCTTGGCCAAACGTTGATTAGCGGAATGGGTGAATTGCACCTCGAAGTGATTCAGCACCGTTTGACCCGTGACTTTGGATTGAACGTCAAGTTCTATAAGCCACGTGTGAACTACCGCGAAACGATCGGCGGAAAAGCAGACGTGACCGGGATGTGCAATCGTCAAATCGGATCGTCGCAGATGTTTGCGAGACTGAAGGTGCGCGTTCAGCCCACGGACGATCCGTCTTCGCCGCCGTTGGTTTTCGATCGCTTGCCACCGGACTGCCCACTGCCGAACGATGTGCGTACGGCCGCGATTCAAGAACTGAGAGATCGCGCCGAAGGTGGTGGTGTCCTTGCCGGGTTCCCACTGTCAGGGATTCGTATCGAAGCATATGACGCAGAAGTGCATGAGGAAGGCAGTGACGAAATCGCATTCCGAATCGCAGCGGGTGATGCTTTTGACAAAGCCCTTCATGACGCCGGGCCAGTGTTGCTTGAACCGGTGATGAAAGTCGAAGTCACCACACCCGAAGATTACATGGGTGAATTGGTCGGCGACTTGCAGCAGCGACGTGCACTGATTTCTGCGACCGAAAGTCGTGGTGCGATGACCGTGATTACTGCGCACGCACCGCTGAAGGAGTTGTTTGGCTATTCCAGCGCGGTTCGAAGTCTAAGCCAAGGTCGCGCCGGCAGCAGTATGGAACCACTCGGTTATCAGCCCGCTCCGAAAGAAGACCTGGAAGCGTTTCAGTACTAGTGCTTCGTTCGATATGAAAATACGGGTTCGGGTCATCAGTCGACGGGCGTTAGTCCCAGTTACTGCACTAAAACCGTGGCTAATGCGATACGGCTAATCCTAAAATCGAGTTGGAACGAAGCACTGGCAGCCTGTTCGTTTTCCGTTGTCGCTTTTCACTCCGTGAAGATCGCGTTGTTTTCAGTCGACTACGTTTTGTCACACTGGTCAGCGGAGTAGAGAGTGACTTTTTGATGCCCCTCGATGCGATCGTGCTGAATCGAACTGAAATGAATGACTTGATGATGGTCATCGCAGAGACGACACCTTGGTCGGCTACCGGTGTCGCGATCGTTGCAGTGCTGCTGGTATTGGCCAGTATTGTGAGTTGGCTGACTAACCTAATAACCCTGCCGGGAAATTGGCTTTGTGTCTTGATGCTCGGGGGATACGTCTGGGTCGGCCCGCAAGAGGGTCGGCCAGCGATCGGTGTCGTGACATTGATCGTCACTTTCGCGATCGCCTTCATTGGCGAAGTGATCGAGTTCTTCGCTTCAGCAGCTGGTGCGAAGAAAGCTGGCGCCAGCACAAAGTCGACGGTCTACTCAATCGTCGGATCAATTCTGGGTGCAATCATCGGCGGAATCGTCGGAGTGCCAGTGCCTATCATCGGACAGGCGATCGCTGCGATAGTCTTTGGAGGAATCGGAGCGGCGGCCGGAGCGATGTACGGAGAATGGACTGATGGACGAAAGTGGACCGAAAATTGGACCGTAGGCAAGGCTGCGTTTGTCGGCAAGCTGTTTGGGACGCTCGGCAAGTTCAGCATCGGATCGTTGATCATCGTTGCCGAGCTGGTTGCGTTGGCTGTTTGATCCCCTCTGTAGGGCTGTTTTTGGTGCGTGGCATCTCCGCAAACTTGTGATGGCGAATAAGAAATGGATTTTTTCGCATTTGTTTGCGGGTTGGGCGGCGGATAGTCCTCCCTTGTGTTGCTCCTCTTACTCGGAACCAGAAAATCCGAGTGAGAAGAGATATGTCTTATCTATCAGCCACCTTAGATCTTCCACGGATTGCTGACTTCGTTGCCCCATTCATGTTCATGTCACAAGACAAGAGCGGAGTGATCACGACGGTTAGCGATTCAGCATCCGACATTTTGGGGTACGATCCCTCCGAATTGTCAGGCAAACCGCTCAGTCTGTTGCTGGCCCCCAACAGTCATTTGAACGAGACGCTGACCTTTCTTGGGAACAACGACACCAGTCACGTTTTGCTGTGTGTGCGATGTGCCAATCAGGAGTCTCGTATCCTGTCTCAGCAACGTCAGCGTGTTGTTGTTGACGGCGAGGTTAGGTTTCACAGCGTTGTAGTCGACGTGACCGATGAAGTTCGGCAGTATCAAACAATGGTCGCGCGATTGGAGATTCTGGAATCGATTAATCGATCGCTCAGTGAACAAGAGCACCAAGTAGCCGAGCGGATCGTCGCGGGCATGTTGAATCGCCAAATCGCAGACGAGTTAAAAGTTTCCGAGCGAACAGTCGACCGTCGGCGGGCCTCATTGATGGACCACTATGGTGTCGACTCCGCGGCGGAGTTGGTGTCCCAATTGGCGGAGCATTCGTTGCTTCGGTCGCTTCTACAGAGCATCGGTCAATCCAATTGGCGACGAGCGGTCAACGCGAACAAGGTCAACCCAAATCTGCTTTCACGAAGTGCCTAACTGCTGCCTTCGAAAGGGGAATCGATTCGTCGATGATCGCATGCAAAGGCGTGCGATCCGGTTGGATTCGGTGTCTTAACGGTCGAACCGCTCGACCGACGACTCCATGCGATCGGTCCCCTGCACTGCTGTTTTTCGTGCATCGCCTTCTTCGTTCGCCTTTGATCTATGGCAATTCTGGACGCGCAGCGGAGCGATCTGGATTCGCATACCTCTCGACGTCAGTTTACGGTACAACACAGGCGTGGGCGGATTGGCGACTCTGAAGGTCATCGAGAGATGACTGATGCGGCAGTGTTTGTCCGGTCACCACCCGTCTGAATCGTTTCCAAGCTCTGATCAGTACCACCAAGCTAGCTGTCTACCAATGTCCAATGCTTTTGAGCCGCAATTCACCGGCACAATCTATGACGACGAGATCAAGCAGAATAGGAAGAGCAAAGGGTGCTTGATCGGTTGTCTTGCCGCCGCAGGCGCGTGCGTTTTGATGATCGCCTGTGCGGGATTCGGCGTTTACAAATTTGCTTCCGGTGCGATCAACACTTACACATCGACGGAGCCAATGGAATTGGAGTCGGTCGAATACAGCGAAGAGCAAATGGCGGAGCTGAACGAGCGAGTCGAAACATTCCGCGAAAAGCTGAACGCCGGTGAGACGCCCGATGAGGAGTTGGTGCTGACGGCAGACGACATCAACGCATGGATTTCGGACGACGAACGACTGCGCGACAGGATCTTTGTTCGTATCGAAGACGATCAAGTCAAAGGCGATGTGAGTATGCCACTCGACTGGATGCCGCTGGGTGAAGGTCGCTTCTTCAATGGCTCTGGAACGTTTGATGTTTCGATGGAAGGCGGCGTCTTGATCGTCACGATGCAAGAAGCAACGGTCAACGGCGAGCCCGTCCCCGAGCCAGTGATGGAAGGTTTTCGAAAGGAGAACCTGGCAAAGGATATGTATGAAAAACAGGAGAACGCTGAGTTCATGCGGAAGTTTGAAGACATTCGCATCGAAGACGGCAAGTTCATCTTGCGAGTCAAACGTACCGAAGCCGATTCGACACAGGAGACCTCGGAATCAGAAGAATTGCCAACCGAGGATTTGCCTGCAGGATCAACGCCGACAGCGGATGATACCGAAGCGGCGCCACCAGCCCCGACGGAATCTGCGCCAGTGGAATCTACACCGGCGGAAGCCGCCTAAAGGACACCTTCAAATAACGCCGAACCGATGCGAACCATTGTTGCACCGGCAGCGATGGCTTCGCGGTAATCACCGCTCATTCCCATCGACAATTCCGGCAGCGGTGCACCGAGTTCGTTTTCCAGGTTGTCACGTAGTTCAGCGACAGCAGTGAATTGCTTCGTTGCCTCCTCGCCTTCGGTCCCCCAACCTGCCATTGCCATCAGTCCACAGACGCGGATTGATGACCAGGCTTTCAACGATGCCAACCGTTTAGTCTCTTCGGGTGACAGGCCGGTTTTGTTGTCATCGCCACTGATGTTGACTTCCAATAGCACATCGGTGACCAGATCCTGACGCTCTGATTCCTCGTCGATCGCGAGCAGCAATCGTTCGCTATCGACCGAGTGAATCAATGGTTGGTGCTTTAGCAAGCGACGAAGTTTATTCGTCTGGACATGACCTATCATGTGCCAGCGAAAGTCTTGCGGCACGACAAGAGTCTCTGCCTTTTGCCAGAGCACCTGCGGTCGATTCTCACCAAGGTCCAAGCAACCGACATCAACAAGGCACTGCGTTGTGGGCGCATCGACATACTTGGTGACGCCGACAAGTCGGACGGTGTCGGTTGCACGGTCGGCATCCAATTCGGCTTGGCGAATTTGTTCGGTAACCGTTCGGAAGTTGTTGCGTATCAGATCGATCGTATTCACTGGTGGTCTTCATTCCCTTCGACAATGATTAGCTGTTCCCAGCTTTGATCGTGTGCGTGAAATCGGGCGGCAAAGAAATCCGTAATCATCTGCTTTCCAAAAAAGCTTCGCGGCCCGCCTTCGTGCAGTGACCGATAAAGAATCCATTGTGATGTTCCAGACTGGATTCGATAAGCCGCGGCCGTCGACCGAGGCAGCACGTAAAGTTGTTCGCCGACAGTCAGTTGCCGCCACGTGCGACGGGATTTGAAACGTTTACGTGACAAGTCGATCCACAGTGGCGAGAACAACTGCCCGGTTCCGTGATCGGAAAGTAGCAGATTGCCTTCGTTGGTGATGGCAAGCTTTTGATCGCTTCGCGCTTCGCGCCATTCATCTGCCGCTAGGGGCAGGACCAAAGCCTGCGACGTTTCGTGATTCAAAAACGTCTCGTTCAGCTCAGAATCCGCGACGCATTCGATTCCATCGAATACCGGGAAGCGGGCGTAGTACTCGATCTTCTTTTGTGCTTTGGATGCATCGCTCAAGTAGTCTTCTTGGATCACCGCATCAGCGATAAAGAAACAGCGGTCATCACGAATCAGTCCGACCTGTCGCTGGACTGAAAAGCCGTTTTCATAGGGCTGTTCGAATTCGAGATAGTGAACATCATCGTCGGTGTATTCGCAGGTCAGTTCCCAGTTGCCGGTGGGCAGGTTGGCACGGCCATCGACGATGACTTCACATTCCAGATTACCGCTGATCAGGGCTGACTTGCCGGTTGACAATTCGATCTGGAAATCCTCGTCTTTGTAGTTCACCAAGACGCGCCCGCGTCGGCTATCCCATTCGGGCAGCATGCATGCCAGCTTTGCACCTTCGTGATGCATGAGCGGTTCTGGGAATTCGCTGATCCATGACAAGCGTCGCTTAGTGGAAGGTCGACCGAGCAAACTGTTCAGCGCCGGAGCAAACAGTTCGGGCTTCATTTCGGTAGCGGACTTTAGCAAGCCACTGGACCCCAGATCTGCTTTTTGTGATGCGCGTCCACCGCGACTGAATCCGGCGGTGCCGTCACCGCGAGTCAACGCGAGCATCCAGAACGTCAGCTCTTTGCCGATTTCGTCGAGTGTTTTCTGGATTCGCTGAATCTGTTTTAGCAGCCGTTTCTTTTTACTTGCCGTCGTTTCCGCTAGATGATCCAGCCAAGCTTGGCATCGTAGAATCGAAGCAACTTGCAATCGCAGTTCACCCGGGTGTTCCAACGCAATGCGGATGCACGTTTCCGGTTCGCGCGACCAGTCGCTGATCCAAGCGATGGCCGCATCGAGCATTCGACGACAAGACGGCAAGGGTTGCAGCAGTATCGATAGCGTCAATCCGATTTCCGCAACTGCGATTGCCGAAGCCGGGTGTGTGGTGTTCTGTCGATCCCAATGTTCTCGATATCCCTGGATGGTGCCGAGCAGGTCCCACCACCGCGATTCGTCTAGATGGCGGAGCAAACCCGGCAGCGCGGCGGCGACCATTGTCATGATGGTCGCTTGCCGTAATTCGTTTCCCCGCTCCGTTGCCAACTGGTTGATGTCGGCCAGCATGCGGTTGAGATCAATGTCTGCAAACCGGTGGCCGCCAACCGCAGCATCACAAGCAACACGCGAGAAAAAGTCGATGGATAAATCGTCGTCACCAGGCTGATTATCCGCCATGGACAGTCCCCAGCGATACAGTTCGCCGGACTTGGCTGCTTTGCCGAAAACTGTTTTTGCGGAGGTTGCACGACAGTGCTGCAGGACTTGTTTTTTTAATGCAGTCCATTGTGGTGAAAGGGGCGAGACGTCGGGCCAAGGCTGACGGTCTGGCGAACTCGCGGTTACTGAGTCGCTTTCAACTGCAGCGCCCGATGGCGTCGAACTCGGTGTTTGCGTCTCCGTGTTCGAATCAAGTTTGGGCTGGTCGTTGGCGGTTTCGACTTTTTCGGGCAACTGGCCTGGCATTGGACTGTGTCGACTCAAATTAGGGGCTCTCAATCCGAGCAAAATTCCCCGCTGCTTCTGCCGATTGTGCTCTTTGGTATCCAACCTGCAGGCGATACGCTACGAACACTTGAGGGCTGATGATCGCAATCAACATAATGAAACGGCGGAGAGACCCATTCGCCCGATTCTGATTGCCCAAGTTACCTAGTCTCGATCAGTCTTGCACCTCCCCAAATTGAACATTGCCGCGGCCTGCGATCGAGTGCTCGTGCCGACGTCAACTGAAAAGAGGTTTTGTTGTGATTGCCATCCGAACGTTGTTTTCCGTCGTCATCTTGATCGGATTTTTCGCCAGCGGCTGCAGCCGGAATGACTCGGCGAAAGACTTAAAGGCAAACTCGACTGCTCAAAGCGAGACTTCCCAAGAGACGCAGTCGGAGCAGCAACCTGCTATGGAAGTTGTGAAACCGGAATCCAGCAGCGAGACCGATACGGAGAACCCTGTCGCAACAGTTGAGAAAACGACAGCGCCCGCCCCGGTCAAAACTGCGGAAAGCGGAACCGATTCAGATGAACCTACGGAAAGCGAAACTGCTGGCGTCGAAATGTCGCTCAACAGCGCGACGGGGGAATCAGTCGAAGCGGGGGATTCGGCTGAAAATGCAAATCAAACCGAGACGACTGGAAAGGCTTTGCCACAACCCGCGATGAACGAAGCCGAATCAGAAACGAGCGAACCGACAACCGGTTGGACTCGTGGCCCTTCACCAGAAGACATTGCCGAGAAAGCGTTTTTGCCACCCCCTGGAGCAACGTCGCTAAGCAAAGAAGGCCGTTTGTGGATCGATCCAAAGCAAAAGCGAGTTTACATCGATGGCTATGTCGCGATGACGCGTGGCCCGTTGGAGATGTTTGCGTGTCCGGTCGGGACTAAGGAACACGAATCGATCGTCGCAGCTTTAAGTCGCTCGCGCGATGTTCATGCGGCGTTGCTGGCTGTTGAGGCCAGTCCAGGAACACCTGTTCGGTTTCGTCCAGAGTTTGTGCCGCCGACCGGCCAAGTCATCCGCGTTTGGGTTTGCTGGTACGATGCCGATGGGGCATTCAAGACAGCCGACGCACGCGAGTGGATTCACGACTTGGATACCAACGCCTCGATGAAGACTGAATGGGTTTTTGCCGGCAGCGGCTTCTGGCAAGATCCGGAAGACAAGCGGGAATACTATGAAGCTGACGCGGGCGACATGATTTGCGTTTCGAACTTTTCCAGTGCGATGCTGGACGTCGCTATTAGCAGCAGCGCCGATGCTGACTCGCTACGTTTCGAACCATTCGAAGCAAAGATCCCAGCACGGGATACTCCGGTGCGGATGGTTCTCGTTCCCGTGCCCAATCCCAGTGACGACGCTGATCCAAATGCGGAAACGCCGGATCAAGTTCGGCCGACGGCTGACGATGTTCCTCGATCGCCTGACGCATCGAAAAGCGAAGACGAAGGCGATAACTCTTAAGTCGCTTGGATCGCCGTAGATGATCAAGCCCTGACCGGTCTGACCCAGACCGGTCGAACGCTAGCGTGACCAGTGGCGTGACCGGTGGTGGTGTATTGAATGCTGACCGCGATTGGCGGTGGACCTGCCGTTCTGTGAAGCCAAACTTTCATCAGGCGATAACGTTGATTCAATCAGAACGATCGATGCAGTCCGTCTGAGTCCGACTCCCCAAGCGGACTATTGTTGGCCGGTTTCTAAAAGCCGTTTGCTGACGAAAAGTGCAACCTAGGGTTTTCCGTCACGATTGCTCAAGTTGGCAATCGATGGCCTAGCAGCCATGAAGGACGACATCCCTTTGCAGCTACGGAAGTTGCTCGACGGATGTCGTCGCTATCGATCGGGGAGATCTTCGTTGCATCATTCATTTGTACGTCCCGCTGACTCCGACTCTAGTGATGAAACACTGCATGTGTTTCGCGACATGGAGGTGGATCAACCCAGCAAAACTCGTATCCTTGTCGCGGATGAAAGTTCGGTCATTCGCAAGCTTCTGCGACTTTCGCTAGACGGTGATGACTATGAAGTCGTCGAGGCGGAGGACGGCATCAGCGCATTCCAAGTCGCAACGACGAAACCGTTTCCCGACATCATTTTGCTCGACTCGAGCATCGACGGAGAGATCGACGGAATCGAAGTTTGTCGAATGCTCAAAAGCGACGAGCAGTTCCGTCATCTGCCGATCGTCATGCTGACAACCGCGGGAGTCAGCGGCGAAATGGAAGATGCGGTGTTGGCTGGTGCTGATGAACTGCTTAGCAAGCCTATCAACCTGCACGAATTGCAGGTGCGTATCGGATCGATCCATCGACTTCATCAAGCCGAAGCGGAGCTGGTCGGTCCTGAAAGCATCGCGCTGGCACTTGGCCAAGCGATCGCTAGTAAAGATGGCTACTATGGCAATCGAGTGACTGCTGATGCGCAATTGGCCGTGTCGTTCGGCCGCCTGCTTCGGATCACACCTGAAGAAATCAACACGCTTCGAGTTGCGACGATCCTGCGCAACATCGGCAAGGTCGCGATTCCTGATTCGATCCTCGCAAAAACGGACCCACTGACACCGCGTGAGCGAGCTGTCTATCTGCAGCATCCACAGATGGGATGCCAAATCTGTGCACCGTTAAAACCGCTTGCACCAGCTTTGCCGATTATTCGGCATTTCAAGGAACGGTTCGATGGATCGGGATTTCCCGATGCCCTGGCCGGTGATGAAATCCCTTTGTTGGCTCAGATCGTTGGAATCGTGGACGTTTTTAGCGAGCTGACGAATGATCGTCCGAATCGTCCGGCCGTTTCACAAAACGAAGCCCTCGAAATCCTAAAACATCGCGTCTCCCGCGGAATGCATAGTCCAGACTTAGTCGGACGATTCTGCAAAATGATTTTGGACGCATCGGAGTCGCCCGCCGGATCTCCGCTGCAAGAATCGCATGCGGACTTGAAAGCCGTCACCATCGCATCGTGAGCGTAACCACCCGACCATGACATCCGAAATCAAAAACATTCTCATCGCGGAAGACAATCCAGGATTGGCTCGGGTTCTGTCATTCAAATTCGAAAGCTATGGATTCAATCCCATCGTTTGCGACGACGGAACAAGTGCGTGGGAAGCGTTTGAGCAAACGGAAATCGCTGCGGTGGTGAGTGATCACGAGATGCCCGGCCTATCAGGCTTGGAACTGATTTCGCTCGTCCGTCAATCCAAGCCAAACGTTCCGTGCTTTTTGGTGACCGGTCGCAAACTAGAACTCGTTCGTGATCGCCGTGTGATCGAACTAGGAATCCATGAAGTCTTTGGCAAGCCATTTAGCCCTGTGGTCGTTGTCGAGACCGTCGCACAAATAATCGAAAACCCCACTGCCCCAACTGCCCCTGTTCCGCCATTCGTCGCGATTGGGATTTCGCCAGGAACAGCAAGTGCATCGATGCCAGGAGTTCACACATGAGTCAGCCCGACGCCTACACCTGCCCACCAGCGTCGATAGCCTCCGGTTCTGGGAAAGCAGCGTTGTCGCTTGACCAATCGATCGCGGCGATGCTTAGCGATCAAATTGGTTGCCACATCGAAGTGATCAAAGACAATGACTTTGGCGACGATGCGTTCTTTCAGCAACTGCGGTCACAGCCTTCGAAAGTGCATCTGCGTGATTCCAACAAGCAGATGTCTGACAACCAGATTACCACCACACAACTTGCCATCGCGTTGCCACAGGGAAGCGTCGCGTCGTGGACTTGCGATCGCGATCAAGCTGAACGAGTGGGCAAGCATGCACAAGCGGTTTTGCAACTCGCGATCGCAAAAAACGAGAACCGGCAACTGCTCTCGGAAGTCGATTCGCTTACCAATCAGGTGATGCAAGACTTCGAAGAACTGTCATTGATCCGCACCTTGGCATCCGGATTAGAATTGCCACAGACTGCCGATGAAGTTGATGAGTTTGTGATCTCATCGCTACAGCCTTTGGCTAGCGGTGTTGGTGCACAGACGATGGCAGCGGTGCTTGTTGATGGCGAACAAAAACGTCGCCCACTTTGGACCGACGCGGTATTGCTAGACGATCAGTCGCTGTGGGATTTGGTTGAAGACCTCCGTAGCGACGCTGCCATTCAACCGGTTGTCCGCAATCACGATCTCATCCGATCGAAAGATGGCAACGGTGTCGTTAAAGAATTAACCATGGTGGAATGTTCTAGCGAAGGCCGATTGCATGGATGGGTGATCGCTTGCAATCGAATCACTGACGAAACCGAGGATCTTCCTTGGGCACAGCTCGGATTCACAACGGTACAAGCATCCTTGATGGAGACGGTAACTAATCAGTTGGCATCACAGTTGAATAACATTCGGTTGCTGCGTCAAAAGGAAGAACTGTTTACCGACGTCATTCGGGCTTTGGTCAACGCCGTTGAAGCTCGTGACCCGTATACTTGCGGGCATAGTGAACGCGTCGCTTGTTTCGCAAAATGCTTGGCATCCAAAGTTGGTTTCAGCGTTGCCGAATGCGAAAGGATCTATTTAACGGGGTTGCTTCACGACGTTGGGAAGATCGCAATTCCTGATGGCGTTCTTCAAAAGCCAGCTGCGCTAAACGACGAAGAACGTGCGATTATCGAAACGCACACCGATTCGGGATGGCGAATCCTTCAAGAACTCGATGCGCTGCAAGACATTTTGCCAGGTGTTCTTTACCACCACGAAAGGTTCAATGGTGAAGGCTACCCAGACAAACTGGTTGGCGAAAACATTCCGATCGATGGACGGATCCTCGCGGTCTGTGACGCATTCGATGCAATGACAAGCGATCGTCCCTACCGGACCGGAATGTCAATTGATCGGGCGCTGCAAATTTTGGTTGGTGGGGCCGGAGAGTTCTGGGATCCACATCTGATCGAAATCTTCAAGTCCAACATTGATGAGATCGACCAAATACGCATGGATCATCGACCGCGTACGCCTGTCGCGCGGCCAACACCTGTTGATGGAAAGCCCGTCATCGGTGTCCCCGGTGTGTCGGTCGATTGCATCAACGATTCTGTTGCACCGCCGACGAGCTCGTGATTTACCGTCGCGTTCGAAAGAGCCCAGTGTGGTTGGGACGAGTTCGAATTTCCGATCAGCCGATTAGCGTTAGCCACGATTGCGTGACCGAGAACCGCCGCTAACGCGGTGCGGCTCACAAGTCTGCAGCATGTTTTTCTGATGAGCCGATGGGCGTTAGCCCCGGTTGAGTGTGCTACAACCGCCGCTAACGCGGTGCGGCTAATAAGGCTGCAGCTTGTTCTTCTGATGAGCCACGGTTTCCGATACGGCAACCGCCGCTAATGCGGAGCGATTTTTCAGTTGGAATATCGCACTACGCCGCGTTTCGGCCAAACGTTGCTGTTGATGTTCGGACGCGGCGCAACAACCCACCAAAATCACCGGGCTTTGCGATCACTTGATCAAATCCCGATTCGATGGCCCGATCTCGCAACAACGGGCTGACCTGATTGGCAATCCAAACGTTGAATGCGTTTCGAGTTTTGTGAACTTCTAGCTGTCCAAAACTCGATGGCTTGATCGCTGAATCGTCCCACCAGTATTCAGCGAAATTTTGGGTCGATACAAGCTGTTCTGGATCACAGACCAGCGTGGTGACCGGTTCATGCTCGACCATTGCCGCAAGGGCTTCACCCATGGCGTGGTCACGAGTCACGATTGCGATACTATCGGGTTGCGATGGGGTGGCTTCGACAACGCCACAATCTTGGAGGTGTTTGGGCAGCCTACTTTGCCAGTCGTGCCACCAGATCGCCTTCCCGCCTAACGTCTCGATGGGATTCGGTCGGCATCCAGCACACAATGGGCCGAGCAGCAACGTCGGTTCGATCGCTGGGTATCGTTCCAATAAAGCGTCAAAACTCACTTTGACTTGGGCGGAATCATTCTCGCGGCAAACGAGGATGGCGTTGACGTCGCTTGCCGGTCGAGCGAGCGCATCTTCGACACCCCGTCGATATGCCAGTTGTGAGACGTTGGCATCGCAATATGCATAGCAATCTTGAAAGGCGATCGAGCGTCGATCACCGATCCATAGCAACGTTCCAATAGAACGATCCCATTCGGGCTGAGCGGCGAAGCTTATCGTCGAAGTTTGGTGCGGCATCGGACGTCATCACTGCGGTGAAATCGAATTCAGCGAGGTAGAGACGTTGGTGTAGCACCTGCTCGCCGAGCGACGAACATGTTGGATGTTCCACCGGCACTCTCGTAGAGAGACAAGAGTTTAGGTTTGCACCGAACTGTTCTAAACCGACATCAATGTCTCGGCTTCATGCAAACATTCCCACGCTTCTTTCGAAGACGTGCACTGCCGCAAGCGATCCAAGAATGAATCGACCGAGATTAACCGGCTTATCTTGGCAAGGTTACGAAGGTGGGCCGCATCATCGTAAGAGCAGATCAGAAAAAAGATGTCCGTCATGTGTCCGGTATCCGAAAACGGAATCCGAGCAGGGCTGACCGCTAGACCAATCACCGAATCTGCCAAGATTGACGTTTGTGGACGCCGAGGGTGCATCAGTGCCACACCACAGTCGAGTGCCGTTGGGTGCATTTGTTCGCGGCTTTTGACGGCCTCGGACATTTCCGGTGCATCCCACATCAGGCCTGATTTTGCAACCAGTTCCGACATGTTGCGAATCACAGAGGAACGCGTTCGCGCGGCAAACGGAATTTCGATCGTTGCTTCGGTGCAAAGCTCGTGAATCGGACGGTCCGGCGAATGATCGGTCATTCGGTCGACAACTTTCTGAACCTTTGCCAGTTCAGCGGTATCGTCACTCGCTCCGATGCGTTCTTCCAGCCAATGATGGATCTCCGCCTCATTGAACTTCCATTGCCCGCTGACTTTGCGACCGGGAATGCGACCCCGCATCACCATCTTCTCAACTTGTGATGGAGTGATATGCAGGTATTGGGCAAGCTGGGCTAAATCGAGGTCTTCCATCTGACGTGTCGTGGTCGCTATCTCGCGGTGATTGATCGTTGCAATGATTCATGTGAACGGCCCGCTGGGTGTTTCACGGTGAATCCGCCACCAGTCATCATGTCAAAGGGTATGAATGTGGCAATGTGATTGTTTTCAGATTCTATCCGGATTTTCTAAAGTTTCACTGCCCAATAGCTCTCTCGCTATTGACCGCCAATCCGATGGCAAGCTATTTCCGACGGGAAAAGAGCCGATTGTCACTCGAAAACGACAATCCAGATCCCTGCTCTTTGAAGAACCCGGTTTGCAAAAAACTCAGTCTGCAGAACACAGACTGTTTCCACTAACACTTTGCTGTTGGCAATCGTCGCTTGAACGCCTCCACCAATCTCCGCCCCGTTTTAAAGCTTGCGCTCCGTATCACGCGGTGCGTTGTGCTATTGATCTTGGTCAACGGAATGGCCGGAGATTCATTTTCGTGGGGGCAAGGCGGAAGCTCGCTGGACGTGCCTCAAACGCGTTTGGCTCCTTTAGGGGCGCCAATGCCTTCACAAGGGACGATGCTTCCGCAGGGTGCGGTTCCACAATCAGTACCCGGTTCAAACTTTTCAACCAATTCGACGTTGGGTGCCCCGCAAGGTTACTCGTCCGTGCCGATGGGATCATTTGATCCTTATTCCGGCCCACCGTCGGCAGGCTATGTCCAACCATCACCTTATACAGCCGCGCCGCCGACGGGAATGTTCGCGCCGGCTACACCATCGCTCGGCAGCGGTCCCGCGTATGGCGGACTGGCATCGCAGCCACCGCCGGTTCTGTCCAATCCCTTCGGCGGATCTCCGGTCGCAATCCCATCAAGTGGCTATGCGGGGCCAATGTTTGGTGGAGGATACAGTGGTGGAGCCTATGGCGGGACTTACATGGATCCCGCGCTGAGCGCACCTGGTTATGGTCCAACGGCTTATCCCTCATCATCGCCTTCGACTTTGTTTCCCGGTGGGATCATGCGAAGGCCCGGTTCGCTTTTGCCTCCCATCGATCCGTTTCGACTGATCCAGCGCGTCCGAATGCGGCACACGTTCTTGGCGGATCCTGGTGATAGCTCTGACATCAACACCACCGATATCGCCTTTGCGTTTGCCTTTCCACAATTTTTGTGGTCCAGCCAGCCGCTGTTTGTCGCACCGTCGTTCTCTTGGCATCAGCCACACGAGTACGATCTGTATGACGCGTTTGTTGACTTGGCTTGGCAATCCGACCCAAATCAAATCGCCGGTGCGGAGTTGCAATTTGGTGTCGGTGTCTTTTCAGAGTTTGGAGTCTACGACACTTCGAGCCTTCGCTTTCGTGGGCGAGGTCTAGGCGTCTTTCGATTGACGCCAGCGACGACCTTCAAGCTTGGCGTGCATTACTACGATCGACAAGATGTCAAAATCTTGCCCGCCGGTGGTCTGTTCTGGCAGCCCAATCCGTTTACCAAAATTGACCTCTATTTCCCACAGCCTCGCATCTCGAAATTCTTGGCAACGCTGGGGACGCAAGACGTCTGGTGGTATCTGACCGGTGAGTATGGTGAAGGCTCTTGGACCCGTCGAGTTTCCGGATTGAATCGCCAAATGGGGCGTAGTGATATCGCCGGTAGCGAGCGTCAAGCCGACATCAATGACATGCGATTAATCTTCGGTTTGGAGCTTGGCCGCAGCGATTTGATTCGCGCCGGTCGTCGCACTTGGTTTGCCGAAGTCGGCTACGTTTTCAATCGCGAAATCTTCGTCAACGAACGAATCCACACCGACCTCGATGATACCTGGATGGTTCGACTGGGCGTGGGCTATTAGGTCCGCGGCGGTTTGTGACGACGCGGTGGTGGTTGGTTGCCGGATTGAGACCGTGATGCGATCTTGGGCCATTTGATCGCTGACCTCGCGAAGGTTGGTAGGGACCTCGATTGCGTCGGGGACACGAACCCTTTTGGGGAATTCGCCGGGTGTTTCGGTTATTCAACCTCGTTGCCCAAACGCAACATCACCGTTGTTTTGACGCATCGACACGCTTTTGAAACACGTGAATTTGCCGTGTTTTGACGGCTGGCACATCTGGTGCTTTTGTCGAGCCATCATGAATACGCTCGTCAAAACTCTCTGCTTGATTCCGCTCTTCGCATTGATGCTCTTTAGCACCGGCTGCACGACCCCGGCGACGTTTCGTCAGAGCAGCAGCATCTACGCATCGGTCGAATCGCACGCCACCATTCCGATGGGAATGCGTCGAACCAAAAACGGTTGGGAAGACGCGTCGACTTGGCACTGGAAAACTGACGATACGCCGGATTCGATCGACGGCTGGATCGAGATCCAAAACGAACGCGAACCGGGCTGGTTTCGACTGTCGATGGATCGCATCCGATCCACCTCGCCTTTGATGATCGGGGTCCTTCAAATCGCTTCGATCGCCGCAATCACCGCGATCGCTCAAACATCTCGAAAACGCACCAGTCGTTTACCTGATGAAACCTGCTCACTCGATTCCGGTAACCAATGATTCGCAGAACCCAGCGGTGTAGGCACGCCGAGTGATAAATCGCGATTTGCGAATTCACATCCTGTGACATCACTGCGGATGGCATCACTGTTGAACAACTTGCTGCATCGCACGTTTCCGATCTTAGGCAGGCCCCGCCCCCCAGTTGGTCTGCCGCTTCGGCTATCATATCTCCATCGCCAGCGTGCGATTTTCCACGCCCCAGACGAAGTGTTGAAGTGACACGAATCTTATTAACCGCTTTCGAACCCTACGATCGATGGAAAGACAACTCCAGTTGGCTTGCCTTGGTTGATTTTACGAGCTGGTACGAAGGCGAACACGACATCACGACGCGGCGTTACCCCGTAGATCTGCCAAAGATGCGAAGTCAGCTTCGTGAAGATCTGGCGGCCAACTATGACTTTGCCATTCATCTCGGGCAGTCGCCTGGTTCCAGCGTCATACGACTCGAAGCGGTCGGTCTCAATTCACGAACCAATGGCGAACCACTATTGGTCGATTCCCCAGCCGCCTACCGCACCAACGTGGATGTTGCACGCTGCGGCGAAAGGCTCGTCGAAGCGGGCATCCCAGCGATTGTTTCGCATCACGCGGGGACTTACCTGTGTAATGCGGCCTTATACCTGAGCTTGCATTACAGTCACGAAATGGGCCGACGAACAGAAAGCTTGTTTGTCCATCTACCGTTGACGCCCGCGCAAGTCGCCATGGACGGATCCGCCCACGCCAGTATGAGCACTCCCATGGAAAGTGCCGCGATTGCATTGATCATCGATCAACTGACTGCCTAGCGCTTCGTTCCAACTCGATTTTAGGAATACCCGCATGGCGTTAGTCACGGTTTCAGTGCAAAAACCGGGTCTAACGCCCGTTGGCTGATGATCCGAACCCGTATTTTCTTACGGAACGAAGCACTAGCGCGACTGGACAGATCGTCAGAGGCCGGACCTGAAAACCAACAGGTCGCTAAGCCCAGTCTTCGGGGGAATCCGACGCGTTCGTTTCGGGAGTGGGCTGCGTCGTTGGCTTCGTTTCCGCCACCGGAGTTGACTTGGCGGTTGTCTCGTCGTCGATTTCTGACAATTCGCCTTCGGACAAGGCTTCTTCCTCTGCTTTGCTCGCTTCAAGGCCTTTGAGGACTTCCGCTAGTTTGGCGTCGAGGTCGTCCAGCTGCTGCAGTACATCATCCTGGCGTCTTTCCAATTCACCCAGCAAACCGCCCGGCGAAGGCTCACCGGCGAGTTCATCAATTTGGTTGGGAGAGACAGCCATGGGGGCGAGTTTCCATCAAACGGGCACAGGCAATCCGGATAACCGGAGCTTTCGTCAGTACCGAACCCATCGGTCGGAATCCCAGCCAATCCATCGCGGTCTTGGCCAAGGCAAGGAACGATGTTTCAAAGCCATTCGCGTCGTACCGGTTGGATAAACTTTGCGGCCTAGACCGGCTGGCCAGGTCGAGTCGCCCCCCACGTCGGGTTGATCGTTGATGCGGCGGCGGCTCTCCCTTGGTTCTGAAGAGGGGAGGCCGGATGTAGGGGGCGAAGAAATTGGTGGCGATTTAGGCTGCCCATGTCGGTCCGAATGGCCAGATTGGCTAGCGGCGAGCTAAATTCTGGCCGAAACACGGATAAAACCGGGTAATCGCGAAAAGATGCCCGTTGCGAGGATAGCAGGTCGCCCGCTACACTCCCGCGTTCTGTGGTTGCGCCGCGCGCCTCCTTTAACGGAGATTGATCGCGTCGGCGAATTCCCTTTCACGCAGAGGTCCCAACGATGAAAATGGAGAAACAATGGTTAAGTTGATGGTCCGCGACAGCGAAACAATCCAAGAGGCAGTACGTAGGTTCCGCAAATTGGTCGAGCGCAGCGGAATTAAAAAAGAAATGCGTCGACGCGAGCACTATCAAAAGCCAAGCGAAATTCGTCGCCGCCAAAAGATCCAAGCGGAGCGACGCAACAAACGCGCACGCATGTTGGGCCGATAAGCTCCAGCTATTGCGAAATTAAAAGCTCGTCTGGTTGGTACCGCACCTCAATTTTGCGGCTCGGTCATCGCATTCTTCGATGGCCTGGAAATCAAAGGCAGCAAACGACGCTAGCAACAAATAGCTAGTTGATTGTTATGCGGCCATGGCTTTCCGCCTGGGTGCGAACATCAGAACAGAATGACCTGTCATCGAGCGATAGGCAAAGAATCATGTGGCTAGCAAATAAACTACGGTAAGCCATGTCTCATTGCCGAAGTTGAAGATCAGCAACAGTCACAGCAGCAGCGATTCACGTTGGGGAATCGACTAGCGGTCTGAGGCGTTAAACGCGGACGGAGCAGTTCGTTAGCGGAAAAAAATGGTGTGGATAGGATTGTGAAGTGCCGTTGCGATGAAAGGGAACGGCGATTATCTTCCTCCTCCCACACCACACACCTGCGATCACCGCAGTGATGTGAAAAGGGCGATTAGCTCAGTTGGTTTAGAGCACCTCGTTTACACCGAGGGGGTCGGGGGTTCGAGTCCCTCATCGCCCACTTCTTGATCGAGTCACATTCTGGTGACTCGTGTCCAGCACCAATTCTACGGTGGCTGGATTTGGCAGTTGAAGCGCGGAGCCGCTGAGAACGCAGAGTTTTTGGCATCGGTGTCTCTGCGTACTTCCCATCTCTGCGTTTAGTTGTCTTGGTAACTCCGTGTTGTCTGTGCCTCGGTGGTTGGCTGCTTGGTGGCTGGGTAAGGATTGAAACACTGAGCCACCGAGGGCACTGAGTTCAGGATGGCTGCCTGTGATATTTCGCAAGACAGGGAATTTCAGTGAATTGACTGCGCTAGAATTGGCGGGTTGGAAACGCAGAGCCGCTGAGGACGCAGAGTTTGGGCATGGGGGTCTCTGCGTTTAGTTGTCTTGGTAGCTTCGTGTTGTCTGTGCCTCGATGGTATGCTGCTTGGCGGTCGGGCGAGGTATGAAACACGGAGTCACCGAGAGCACTGAGTTTTAGAAAGGTGATGTTTAAAGGTCGGCTCGCCGTGAAACTCGAAATAGCGATTGCCTTTCGGGTTTTTTTATTGGCTGCTTCGCGGGAAACAATCATTGCGTTTGTTCGAGGCAGACACCGTGTGGCCCTCTAAAGCGTTAAACACGTTTTGATTGTGAGTCATTGCGTTTCGTGAAACACGATTTCATCAGTGTTCTCTGTCTGCTGTTTGCATGACTCTGCTCTTTCGATGCCACTTCTGGAATTGTTAAACGCTGGACGAGAGTAATTCTTTTGACAGCCACTTGGACAATTCGATGTTGCAATTCTCTGCAACCCAAAAGCTCGATGCGGTATTGATCAGCCATCTCTGTGCCATCGGCGCGGTGGCCTGAGCATGCTGCGTTTGATGCGTTCGATCTTGCGGTTTTCTTTTCGGCGAGCAATGCGACGTTGCTTCGTTGCGGCTTGTCTATTGCTTGCCGTTGTATGCGTGTTGCGCAACTCATTGGTACGATTGGCAGCGGTCCATGGTGCAACGTTTGTCCTAGGAACTCATGTCGAAATAGACTCGCTACAGATCGGCTTGGATCGTTGGACGGTCACGGGAGTTAGGATCTACGAGCCCGACTCTGTGGACGGCGGAGATACGAAGCTTGAACGCAAGAACGATCTCCAATTTGGTGTCGACCAAGTCACCATTATTCCATCACTGAGACGCGGATTGCGGCAAGGCGTTTGGCTTGAGCTTGTTGTTGTGGATCACCCACAGGGACATGTGCGATTCGACGAAGCGGGAAAGCTGATCAGTGTTTTCCCGCAATCTGAATCCAGTTCTGAAAGTACCGAAATCGGAACGATTCCGGTCCGCCAAGTTGTTGTCAACGATGCGGAATTCACGGTGCACCAAGTGGGGAGAAAGCCACTACAGGTTAGACAGGTCGATGTGCATGCTCGGTGTGCTGACAGCGTATCCGTTTCTGTCAACATTCCTGACTTGTTTGGTGGGAAGTTTATTGCCGGATGTGACTTGAACGCTAAGGATTTCTCGGGGACCAGCTACGTCGACTTAGCTGGCGTTTCGCTAAGTACAAAAGCTTTCGCTGAACTGCCACTCATTCCCAGGGAAATCAATTTCGAGCCTGTGACAGCAGGCTTAGGTTTTTATCTTCGCGGTCAGCATCCGCCGATCGATTCGAATTTGCTAGATCATCAAATTGAATGTGACTTGGTGTTTAATAACATCGCAACTGAACACATTGGAGAAGTTTGCAGCCAGCTGAAGTTGAAGAGCAGTTTCGAGGATCGCCAAGCCGAGCTTCGAGTTCTTGCAAATCCCTTCGGTGGTGAATTCGCAATCGTTTCGAGTGTGGATCTGAAGTCGCCTGAACCGTCCGCAAAGTTCGATATGCGACTCGCACCGTTTGATATTGGGTCATTGGCCGAAGATCTCTCGGAGAAGCTGGCCGGCGAACTGCCGGAACTACCAGAAGCGACCGCCACGGCATCTGCAATCGTTCAGGCGACGGCGAAGCTAACGGACAATCATGTGAAGTTCGCTGGGCAAACACGAGTCATTGCCAATCAGCTGTCATTCAACGGACTCGACCTACCTTCGGCGACTTTTGAGTCTAGGATTCATGGCGAAACCTCGACCGAGGATCCACTCGATATGACTGGCGAGGCGGAAGGGAATCTGCAAGTTGCTCGCTACGACATTCAGTCGGTAGCGAAGTCTCTGGGGCTTGCTGATGTCACCGGCGTGACATCAGTTGAGGCATCCTTTGGAGTTCCGCTCGCCACGGTGACAAAACCAGAAACTTATCATGCTGATGCAACAATTCGATTGTTGAGCTTTGGGGCTTTGGGATTCAGTCTCGACGATATGGCGATCGGTTTCGGAATTGAAGACAGCGTCGCGGAACTTCGATCCGACGCTTTTAACGTTCGCGATTCGGCGAATGAGTTGTTGGCACAAGTAAGTCCGGGATTGAACGCGAAGCTAACCGAACCGGCGAGTCTTCAAGCGGAGCTGCGGTGCTTTGTTCAGCCAACACGCGATTTGGTTGCAAAGTTGGGACTGAACGATGTCAATCCAAAAGGTCGATTGGACGTTTCGGTGCAAGCCGCCTGTCCATTGTTACAAGTCGCCGAAACGGCAGCTTGGAAGGTTGATACCAACCTGCAGACGAAGAACGTTTCCTGCTTAGGTGAAACAGTCTCCGACATTGATTGGGACGTGCATTTCGCCAACGATCAATTGACTTCCACGCCACTGAATCTTCAATGGCGAAGTGCAACCGCAACGGCAACGCTTAATGGGACACTGGGAAAAGAAATCGAGATCGATGGTACCTTGAATCTGACGGACTTGTTGCTGGCAGAAGTCAGCGAGGTAGCGTCGAGATTTTCGCAAAGCGTATTGCCGCTGTATGGGATTGCTGATGTTGATGGATATTTCAATGTGACCACCGATCTAAGCACTGGCGTATCCAAAGCGAATGCCGGTGGAGCCGCTAATCTTCATCAAGCCAATTACGCGGGGACGGAAATCGGAGATGCGACGCTGCGGTGGGAATTGACTCCGGAAGGCCTGACAGCGCGAACAGAGTCGCAAGACTTTCTGGGCGGAAGTTTCCAAGTCACGGCCGACATGAATGAACTCGATTGGACCACGACCAAAGTTCACGGCACGTTTTCTGGACTTGATGTGCCAACGCTTGTGGCTGTTAGTGGGCAATCAATCCCTTCGACAGGCTTGCTCGAAGGCGGATTCAATGTGACTTCGTTGGCCAGTTTGGAATCGCTAGAAGGACAGGCGTGGATGGAGACTCGCCAAGTTTCCATCCAGCAAGTGCCGCTGCAGCTTGATCGCGCGAGCGTAACGCTTTCACAGCAGCAGTTGTCGGCGCAAGTCGATGGCAGCGTCATGCGAGGCCGTTTCACTGGAAATGTTTCGGCGCATTTGAATCAATTGATCGAGTTTGCATCATCGCCCCAAATGCGAATTGCAAAAGCACCTGTCGTGGGTCGCATGAAATTAGTCGGTTTGCCGCTGGACCAAATCGCGACGACTTTTCGGATGCCACCGGAGGCTCGTAAGGCCGGTGGGATTTTGTCCGGCGAATGTATCCGTGATGCGAGTTCGTTGGACGGAAGGCACCTCTGTAAGGTCTCCGGTTCGCTGGAGGATCTTCGATACCAAGGCGTCGGCCTTTCGCAGCTCTGTTCACTCGAAGCGGTGATTCATCAAGACCGCGTGGAACTGAACAGTTTGCAGGGGCGAATTGCTGATGGGCGGATCAACGGCACCGGTGCGATCACTTTTGTGGGGATCCCGTCAGGATACTTCGATTGTGCTGTCAGCCGGGTCAATCTGCGTCGGGCGACATCGGCAGTCGGCGTCAAGGATATCTCTGGATCGGCGACGCTACGACTTCGAAGCAGAATCGGGCCCGTTATTACCGGGCGAGCGGATATTCAGTTGGATCACTTGGTGGCGGCCGGCGTCGGTGTGCGACAAGCAACGTTTCCGGTCGACTGGAGTTTTCGTCCGGCAGGCATGACAGCACGTTGGCAGTGCCGCGCGGGGCGATTGTCGGTCGGCGGAGGCACGGTGCGAGTCGCTTCGGAAGGGCGTTTTACGCGGAGCATTGATACTGTCACGTCGGTTCAAGTTCAGCGAGTTGACTTGGCCAAGCTGATGAAGCATGGATCCGTTGGCACCGGGATTGTCGATGGCAACATCGCGTTGCGGGCAAAGCATGCGCGTTCAATCAATGATGTAGTTGGGACCTACAACATCGAAATGTCCAATATTGAGGCACTTGAGTTTCCGATTCTCGATCAGCTTCCCAAGATGGTGACTCTGTCAGCACCAACGCCGGGTCGAGGTCAAGATGGCGCGGTCGCTTATGGGCGTATCGGTGGCGGGATCGTACACATCGAAGAGATTGCGGTTTATCAAAGTAACGTGCAGGTGTTGGTTACTGGCAAAGCCAACTTCAACCAAGCCCTTGATCTCGATGTGGTCGCCAGCACCAGCTCGGATAGTCCTACGGATCAGCTGGTTTCGTTGTTGGATTCACCGCTAATGTTGGCAGCACCGGCACCGGTCGCGTTGATTGTCAAAGCGAATGAGCTGCTCAAAGACCGCGTCGTCAACGTTCATGTTGGTGGGACGGCGAGTCGTCCGGTGTTGCGATTGCAAACTGGAAAACAGTTAGGCCAAAACGCGGTGAAGTTTTTTTTGACCAGCAGCTTCGGGTCGACGGTAACCAACCTTTCACAATTGAAAAACAGTCAAAGCAGACGATAACGATTGGATAAATGATGGATCAAATATTCAAAAACACAAAGAGTGTGTCATCACGCCTTCACCTATGGTTCGTGGCGTTGTTGATCATCGCGATTGGTGTCAGTCAGGTTGGTTGTCGTACCGCAGCCTCCTTGGGTTTGCCGGTGTCTGCCGGTGGGCATCCGCTTTTATCAGCGGCAAGCAAACGTCGTCAAAAGTCGGGACATCCTAAGACGATCCCAACCGAACTTGCCAAGCAAAGCTTGCCAGCTCACCGCGTCGAAGCGGGTGATGTCTTAGTGATCGAACCCAACGACTTTAACTCACCCATTCGTCTGTCATCGGACCAAACGGTTCAGCAGGACGGCACGATTGAGCTTGGCGGGTATGGGCGACTGAAGGTTGCTGGGTTGTCTGCCGAGGAGATCCAGTCGCAAGTGCAGAGTGTTGTGACGCGGACCGAACTTGCCAAGCGTCAACGCAAAGTCGAATTGGCGTCTCACCGTGGCAACTCATTGGGGATGCCAACCGATTCCAGTGAACCGGACGATTTCGGTGTGACGGTCCGGTTGGTGAACAAGGAAAGCGCGTTGTTTTACGTCATGGGCGAAGTCAACGCTCCGGGATCTTATCCATTGGTTGGACACGAGACGGTTCTCGATGCGATCATTGCTGCTGGCGGTTTGACGGACCGATGCAACGACCACAAAATCATTTTGACGCGTCCGCAGGCCGATGGTCAGGAGCGGTCGATTTATCCGGTCTGCTATCAGCAAATATTGCAGTTGGGTGATGTGACAACGAACTACCAGCTGATGCCTGGCGACCGGATCTATGTTCCAAGCATGTCGATCTGGGAAGACGTCAAGCAAAGTGTGGCGTTTGGGAATGAAAAGAGTTGCCCACATTGCCACGACTATTCCGCCAAAAAATAAACGTCTCCACCGCACAGTCCCCATGATGCCCCAACGTGATGAGTCCATCAACGGTACCCATCACGCTCCGCCGTGATGCGCCCATCAACAGTACCCATCAAGCTCCGTCGTGATGTACAAGCCACTTTATTCCCCTCACGCCCCGTCCTGACGATTTACATAAATCCTCAAATCGTTTCTTTCCGTTTGCCCCAACCCTTATAGATCTCCAACAAGAACATCGATTTGCCAAATTCGGTACCGCCAAACACAGCGACATGTGGTGCCTGAGCTACGGTGCAACTGAAACCCTTCAGGTTTACGCCAATTTGCCACTGGAACTGAACGAACGCATCGTGTCGCAAATCGATTTATTTCATGGGATCAGCTAAGAAACTTGCCGTCTTGATCGATGCGGACAACTTTTGTCCCAATCTGTGTGAGCCTTTGATGCGTCGTGTGGCACAGTGCGGTGAAGCTCGGGTAAAGCGAGCGTACGGGGATTGGACAAGCACTGGTTTGTCTTCTTGGAAATCTCGACTGAACAAGTATGCGATCAGTCCGGTACAGCAGTTTCGCTACACCACCGGAAAGAACTCGACCGATGCGTGCATGATCATCGATGCGATGGATCTGCTTTATACGCAAAAGCTGGACGGCTTTTGTTTGGTGACCAGTGATTCCGATTTCACGCGACTGGCGATCCGCATTCGTGAGTCAGAGCTTGTTGTGTTCGGGATCGGAGAGCAAAAATCACCGAGTTCGCTGATGGCGGCTTGTGACAAGTTTTTTATTGTCGGCAAACAAGCACAGGATACAAAACAGTCCGAGGCAAACACACCGGCTACGAAGGCAGCTGCGGTTAAAAAAGCTTCAAAAGCAACTGCCCCCAAAAAAGATCCAAGCGGCGTGAAGAAAGCATCGAATCATTTGCGGACCGATGGAAAGTTAGTCAACTTGCTGCGTGATGCGATCAAGGCCAAAGCAACATCCGATGGCTGGGCAACTTGCAGCGCGATCGGCAATCATTTGGGCAAAGGTTTCAGTCCAAAAACCTATAGTCACGCGACGTTATCAAAGCTGATCAAAGCGGTCGGTTTATTCGAGTGCCGTCGAGTGAAAGCCGCTGGAAGCCAGAATTCGGTGATCTACTTTCGAAACAAGTAAATCATGGTCGATCGATGACGCATAAGAAGCCACATCTGCCAACCAAAATTTGCCCGGTCTGCCAACGCCCTTTCACATGGCGGAAAAAGTGGGAACGTTGCTGGGATCAAGTCCGGTATTGTTCCGATGCTTGCCGAAGAAAGGGAAAGCCAGACGTGGCCAGTGATGGTGAATGAGAGCTAGTGCGACGATGAACGCGAGCAGGTTGAGATGGAGTTCAGCTACGAAACGTTGATGAAGTTGCATTTGGCAACCGTTGTGCCGTGTATCTTTCTCGGGCTTGCGGTGTTCTGCTTGCGTAATGGGACCGTCAGGCATCGAACTATCGGCTGGGTGTATTCAATCTTGATGATGGTGACTTCCGTGATCACCCTTCTAATGCCAGCGCGTGCTGGCAGCCAAGTCATCCTCCATTTTGGGATGCTCCACACGTTTTCCTTTGTCACAATTGTCTCGATACCTTATGCGATCTATTCGGTAAGGACAGGGAACCTGCGCGGCCACAAGATCACAATGATCTCAACGTACTGTGGTGCGATCGTCGTGGCGGGATTGTTCACGTTGATGCCTGGGCGGTACTTGCACGGTGTCTTCTTCGGGCAGTAGCCGCCTCCATTTGTGTCATCGACCCGCATGCGTGCCATGTGGAATGGCTCGCGGTTGGTCGTCGCGATCGCTTTGTTGTGGTATTCAGGGAGAGAAGCGACGATCGCTGCCCAGCAGGGCTGAAAGTCCATCGGGAAACGTATAACGCCAGTAATAGTAGCCATGCCCACTTGCATGTTCGTGAAGCTGGACGTCGAAGCCTCTCGCACGTAGGACGTCGCGAAGATGGCGTGTTGATCTCAAAATACTGGTGCGGCCATGGTCTTCAAAAAGACCGGCTTCCAAGTAAAAGTTGGTACCTGATGGCTCGGCATCGACGAATTGTTGCGTCAGCCATTGTGGATCGGATTGCTTGCTTCCTGGAGCCGCTCCGGGGGACCACCAGAACGAACCTGACTGACAAAACGCGTTGCCAAAGATTTCTGGGTATTTAAACGCAGCGTAGGCCGCAGCCAGACCTCCGTAGCTTGCCCCAACAGCGATCGTATTTGACTTAGACGCACTGACCTTCTGTTCTTCTGCCCAGGGGATGAGTTCTTCGGCAAGAAACTTTGCAAAGTCAGGGTTGCATGGAAGCTCTTTGGAGCGACTTGCTTGGCTGGGGTTGCCAATGAAAATCGCCGCCGTTGACGGTATCTTCTTTGCTTCGATCAGACGATCAAGAACCTGAGGTGCTTCGATATCATTGAGATACCGTTCCCCATCAAAGATGACCAACAACGCATTCGCTTCTTGAAATGGCTTGTACCCAGCCGGTCGATAGAGATGAACGTTTCGAGTGTTTCCAAGAATGTCGCTCTTGAAGCGATGCGAACAGATCTCGCCTGCAGGTGTGTTGGGCGATGGCTGCAGCCATGGTTGCTTTGGTGCGTCGGGAAGTTCCAAGATCGATTCGCCATTGAATCGGTCGATCGGATCAGCGGGAAACGAATTTGGGTTCAGCGGATCCAGTTGCGCGGTCGCAAGAATGGCGCGGCGCCGATCCCAGAAGGTTGCATTCAAGTCGGGGACATCGGGAGCAATCTTGTAGCAAATTCTGGCCGTACGTGGGACTCGGTAGCTGGCGTACCAAACGTCGGACTTGAGTAGTTGTCGCATTTCATCATGGTCTCCTGACGGTGCAGCAAATACTTGAACGCGTTCATTGGCGCCGCGATAAAGGAACGTGACAAGGGCTTCGTCTTCGTTCAATGGAGGTTCCACGGAATCGTATTCCACCAGTGGTGTGCCACGACGCTGTATCTGTTTCCAGAAGGCTTTCGTCCCGCCACCGCGTTCCAGTTTCGCGATCAGTTCTCTTAGCCAAGGACTTTCGGGCTGTTCAACGGGCGTGTGTTGATCGGATGCGGTAATGATCGACGCGATCTCAATTGAATACTCGCCATCGGTAACTGCGTTTACCGTTAAGTGCCAATGCTGATCGTCTTCGACAATGAAGTAAAAGTTTTCGCGTTCGCCAGTGCCTTTTCCTAAAAGCCGAAAGTGTTGGTCTTTTTCGCTGTCGAGCGAAAGTGTTGCACTAGCGGAATTGAATGAGCCGCGAACATAGTCACCTTCAAGAACATTCAGATCGACTTTGATCGATTGACCCGCGTTCAACGTTCCGCTCGTCGACTTTCCGGCATTGAGCACCGCATTGAACTTTGTCTGTGCCGTGACAAAAGTTGGCAACAGGGCCACGGTCAATCCAAAGATCAGACAATGGACACGTCGGTTATGTTCGAAGATTGATTTCAAGGTTCAGTCCCAAGTCGTATTGGAGACGGTTTGAATGTTGGAAACAGTATGCCAAGGTATTTTCGCCATGCAGTGCTGCCAGCATACAGTGCTGCCGCTCTTTCGCAGGTAGTGGGCTAGGTCAGCTAAGCCAGCTAGGTCGATCCACGTCCGGCTTGAAGTAACGCCAGCGTTTCAGCTTTGCCAATTCGAATCGAAGGCCAAACGGCAGCAAGTATGCACAATGCGAACGTAATTCCAAAACCAATGGCGAGGTTTTTCCACGGGATGACGAATTGCGCCGCACCACCGAAGAAGTGCCCGCCGAATTGTGCCATGCCGACCCCGCACCAGCCTGCGATAAGGCCAAAAGTCAGACTAAGTGTGCACGCAGCAAATCCGATCAGCAGTGATTCGGCCATAATCAGCCGGACCAGTTGACCACTGGTGAGGCCGACAGCTCTCATCACACCAAACTCCCAAGTCCTCGACCGGACCGAAGCGACGACCGTGTTGACAACGGCAAGTGACATGATCATCAAGGTGACAAGCGGCAGATAGCTCATCCCCCAGATCATATCATTGGCGCGTATCCGAATGGCTTTCATCACGTTTGAAGTGGCTGTCGCGCGGGCAAACGGGCGATAGGCGACGACCTCCCCAAAGTTATCCGATCGAAAGCTGGTGCCCGACTTACGTTCCGCGATCTTTTGCAGCTGTTCTTCAACGAGGGTCAGCGAAGCGTCGGGTTCGAGATTGAGCCAAAAGAACTCGGGCTTTGTCAGGTGGAAGTCATTTCGGACATCGGCAAAGCTTGCAAACACGATTGACGATGTACGAACGAAGTGTCGACGTACGCCAGAGAACTTTGTGACCCACTGCCAACCGGGAAGTGCCACAACGCCGACGATTTTGTACTGAACTGTTTCGTTAGGTGCATTAGGTGGGGTGAAACGAAGGACCTGACCAACCTGCATCCCGGTCAGCATTTGAAAGTCCTGTGCGATGACGCACGCATCGCCTTTGGAAAGCTCTTTTAAGGCGGTTTCTTGATCGCCGTCAACAAAGTCGAGCTTTAAAAAAGGGTCACTGCAACCGAACGCGCCGCTAGGATCCAGGCCAACGATGACTGCGTTGTCATGCTTCAGGCCTTCAGGTGCTTGGTCTCCCTGCCAATCGAAACGAGACTGTTCGATTGATAAAGGCAGCACTTGATCTGGATCGACCCCATCAACTTCACCGATGCGCGGGATGTCTTCTTCATCGACACCGATCGGATGGAACGCAACCAGCATGTCCGGCAGCCAATCGCCGGGCAAGAATGGCTGGAGCATGGAGTAGCCCCAGGTTTGTGTTGATGTATAAAGTCCAAGGCCGATTGATAACGCCAGTGTTGCCCCAACTGTTCGCCACATGTTGCCGGTCAATTGAGTCTTGACCATGCGTGAATTCAATCGCAAGATCCAGGTAACGATGGGACCGAAGAGCCGTTCACTGATGACGACAATCAAAGGCGTGAGCAGCAGCATTCCTACAAATAATGCGGGGTAAGCGAACAGGGAATAGCCCAACACTCTTGTTCGGTTTGCCATCGGCAAGAAGAAAACGACCGTTGGTGTGATTGCAGACAGGGCAAGACCGATGATGCCAATTAGGAACCAGGTCCGCACGGTGGGGAGATTGTTTCGTTGGCTCATCGCTTCTAGTGGTGCGATATGAGTTGCACGCCATGCAGGGAAAATCGCAGCTCCCAACGCTCCAACCAGGACTGTCAGTCCGCTAAGGCCAACGCTTGTCCAGCCCAATACGCTTCCGCTATTGAAAAGTCCTGGCAGGATTTGGCTTCCGATCATCACCAGCAATCCTCCTGCAACCAATCCTCCCACCCAACCGATTAATGCTAGGACGACACTCTCCATCGCAATGATCGCAGCGATGTGTGATCGTTCTAGCGCGATGGCACGAAGCATCGCAAATTCGCGAACACGTTCTGAAACTCCCATGCTGAGTGTCGAAAAGATAATGAAGATCGCAGCCATCGAGGCCATTCCGGTGGCAGCCCAAGCCTGAGAACGCTGACTGCTTACAGATCGAGTTGACTTTAGGCCTTCGCGGACTGCCGAAAAGTCGACAAGGCTAAGAGACGGCCGGTCGCCACCAAACCGCGTTTCCCAGGCGTGGCGAAACTGATCGACCGTGACGGTGTCCCGCAAAGCGATTTGCAATACGTTGGGTTGTGAAGCAAAGCCATTGATCAAGTCTGCGAGCTGCGGACGAACATAGATCGCGTTGGTTGCGACTCCCTGGGCAAACGCTGTTGGCAGCGTGAATTTATCGGATTGTGTTTGTTCGTTTGCTTTTCTCGAATCAGAGCCCGTTACCTTCTTTCGAAGACCGGTTCGGTTTTGCTCTGTCGCTTTCGTGTGTGGACTTCGATTACCGGGAGGTCCGCCGGTTCCCCTGCGGCCACCTCGGCCTCCGATCGAAGGAGTGTCCGCCACTTGTTCAACGATCCCAACGATGCGTAGTGCTACTTGATTGGCTAGCGTGGTCACTAACACGTCGTCACCAATGCCGATATTCAATCGCTCAGCAGCCTTGGAACTGAGCACCGCCACATTCGCATTCTCGTCTTCTGGCAGCCACTGACCTGCTGTTAGTTCATAAGGTTCTTCGATCGCCGGAGTGCTAACCAACGTCGGATCGATTGGGGGAGCACCAAAGACCGGAGGTCGATTGCCGACAACAAGCCCCAACGATGATTCCTCTGTCGGTCCATCATCGGGTTTGGCGATTCGTGCAACCGAGGCTCGTGTTTGGCTGATTGGGTTCAGTTCAAGAACACCCGCATCGTTTCTGAACGCAACGATCGTATCTTGATCGACTGTTGCCACAGTTCCTGGAGGTCCATTGGGGACTACCAACACGTCGTATCGGCCTAGGTATTTACCTGCATTTTCGTCGAATTTGGAAACGAGGGCGTCGTAGCCGCTGACCACCCAGACGACCGCACATGTTGAAGCGATCACCCCGAGCGTTGTGATCACCGCTCGAGTTGGGTGTAGCCTCAATTGTGAAATCACCAGCTTGGTGATCAGCTGCCAGCTACTCATCGAGTTGTTGCCTTTGGGTGGTTCTAGTGATCGCGTCTCGGTGGAACGGCACGTGCATGGCAAAAGTCGCGCCGATCAAGTTGTCTTTCAAAAACTTTCACCGAACTCAGCTGAACCGCGGATCTAACGCCCCGAATGAAGATCGGTCGTGATCAACGGGCCGCGATCAAGCGATTTCGATGACGCGCAATCCGGCATCGGTGGCTGTTTTTTCATCGCTTGTTTATGTGAATGGCTATCCATGTAAAACGCATGAAGTCGCTTTTGACCTTCAGTACCAAAATTCAATGAACAATATGCTGACTGCCCCAACATCTGCTCCAGCTGATGCACCGCCCTGTTCTCCCGTTCGTATTCAGGATGTTGGTAAGACCTTTCGACAGGGCGAGCAACAAGTTTCAGCACTACAAGACATCGATCTTGCGGTCCAAACGGGTGAATTCGTCGCCATCATGGGAGCCTCTGGTTCAGGCAAAAGCACCCTGCTGCATCTGATGGCAGGGTTGACCCAACCGAGTTCAGGATCGGTTGTCATCGATGGGACGGACTTGTCTTCGCTGTCAGATCGTGCGTTAACGTCCTTTCGGCGTGAGCGGATCGGTTTGGTGTTTCAGGCGTTTAATCTGGTGCCCGCGTTGAACGCCACCGACAACATCTTGCTGCCATTGATGGCTGGTGGGTTGCGCGAGGACTGTGCTGACTTAGTGACCGATCTTGCGACCCGATTGGGGATTGCGCATCGGTTGGACCATCGACCAGACTCGCTCAGCGGCGGTGAACAACAACGGGTGGCGATTGCTCGTGCCTTGATTACCGCCCCTTCGATGTTGCTCGCCGATGAGCCGACCGGCAGCCTCGATTCGGTCACTGGTCAGGCGATCTGCAAGCTGCTGCGCGAATTATGCGATCAGCAAGCACGAACGATTGTCATGGTGACACATGAACCGAGTGTCGCGATCTGGGCGGACCGAATTGTGGTCCTGAAAGATGGTCAGCTCGTTCACGAGTTTTCTGCTAGCGACTACCCCGATGCGCATTCATTGGCCGCCCATTATCAAAGCATTTTGAACGAAAGCACTCATGACGAATCGATTACCGATTGCCAGTCAGTGTGAATCGCATCGCACCCCATTTCGCAGGGACGAAAGCGGCGCCTTTTTGGGCAAGCGAAATCTGCTTGCTGATCAACGTTACAAGCGTGCTAGTGAGGATTGAAGTCACTTCGGGTGATTCCACGTCGTTTCACGCTTTCGGCTGTTGCAATTGATTCGCAATAGCGATAGTTTTCAGGTTAGCAAGCGAATGAGTGTTTCTCTTAGCCAGCCAGACCTTTTAGGCGAACGTCGCAGCGGAACTGCGGAATCGATTTGCCTACTTCGGGCGACACGGTCAGAACCGTGCTCGCGACCGAGTTCTTTACCCCTCAGGCTGCAAAAGTTGGAGCATTAGAATGAATTTGTTTGTTAAGAAGTCCCCGCGTTACCGTTCCCATACGCGGAATGAGCGAGGTTTCACTCTTGTCGAATTGCTGGTTGTGATTGCCATCATCGGCATCCTTGTCGGACTGCTTTTGCCTGCGGTCCAGGCCGCCCGCGAAGCTGCACGTCGGATGAGTTGCAGCAACAACATGAAGCAGATCGGGTTGGCACTGCACAACTATGCTTCGGTGTATCGAGAGCGATTCCCCAACGCCGGATATGCATGGCCCGGTGGGTATCCCAATGACTATTCGCCGATGGCCAAGCTGTTGCCGTTTCTTGAGCAACAGGCGCTGACTGATTTGATCGATTTCGATTTGTACCTCGGGCACCCCGCGATCGCTGATATTCCCGAGGGTCTACACAAGGCCGCCGGCACAGCCGTGCCGACGTACCTGTGTCCGAGTGATCCGGAAAGCCCGACTCACATCACAACGATGCCTTCGGGGGCAAACTTAACGATCGCGGGAACGAACTATGCGATGAATCAGGGAAGCGGGATGGATGAAGTTTTCCACCCCAGCTTTGACGAGGCCGATGGGCTTTGCTGGGTCGGTGCCAAGATTCGTTTTGCATCAATCTTAGACGGGACGACACACACGCTGGCGTTCGCCGAATCGTTGCGTGGTCCGACCGGTTCGCCAACCGAATTGGCAAAGAACAGCAACACGACACAAGTTTATCGGGCGGCGATGACACCCGATGCGGCAACGTTAGTGATGCTGGATAATAACGATCTGGAAAGCCTTTGGCCAACGATTCCAGGCTGGAACGGTGATCGATTGTCGTTTTGGCTGCGTGGCTGTTCGCCGAGTGGTCCGATCATGAACGGTCGACTGACACCAAACGCGACGGTACCCGATGTTGTCCGCGGGTCGTCAAAAGTCACTGCCGCTCGAAGTCACCATACCGGCGGTGTCATCGTGGGGCTGTGTGACGGAAGCGTGCAATTCATGACCGATTCCATCAACGCTGAAATCTGGCATGCGATGTGGACTCGACATGGCAAGGAAGTCAGCACCAACGAAATAGCCGGTCATTAGCAAGGTGTCGCCGTGAATGATCTCGTGCCTGACCGTTTGCCATCGGATGTTCCGGACGGCGAATCAACTGAGTTTCCAAATCGCAAACGCAAGAGCAAGAATCGACGCTCTTATTGGATGCGCCAGTTTATTGCTTGGCACTGGATCAGCTCTGCGGTCAGTCTTGTCGGCATGCTGATGTTTGCCGTGACAGGGATCACGCTCAATCACGGTTCCGAGATCGAATCCGAACCGGTCAGTCGCTTCGAATCGCTGTCGCTTTCATCTGAACAATCCGATCTGGTGCAGGCGTTACCGCTGGAAGGTCGCCAAGCGTTGCCAAAGGAACTCGCGTTTGACTTGGGGCGGCAGCTTGAAATCGCCTTGCATCATCGGGAAGCGGAGTATTCCGAGGACGAGATCTATTTGTCAATGCAAAGCCCCGGAGCCGATGCTTGGCTTGCGATCGATCGGGAAAGTGGTGATGTGGAGTTTGAAGAAACACAACGTGGCTGGATCGCCTTTTTCAATGATCTTCATAAAGGGCGCCATACCGGATTGGTCTGGAAATACTTCCTCGACGTCTTTTCGATTGCGACGATCGTTTTTTGTTTAAGCGGCTTGTTGTTGTTAATCATGCATGCCAAGCGAAGGGCGATGACGTGGCCGCTGGTCGCTTTCGGGTTGCTTGGTCCGTTCATCTTGATCGCGGTGTTCATGCACTAGTCGCTCACAGCTATTTGAATTCAAAACTAGATGGTTGATTCCTTCGCCATCAATCCATTCGAAACCTAAAGGACTCTTCCGATGAAACATCTGTTGGTTTGGTTACTCGCAGCCGGGTTTGGCGTTTCGCGTTCATTTGCCGAGGAGTTAAACGTCTCGATTGAAATTCCGCGTCTAGACGTATCGGAATACCACCGTCCGTACGTTGCGGTTTGGATTCAGACACCCGATCGGAAAGTCGTTTCCAATCTCGCGGTGTGGTATCAGCTGCGTGGCCGACGAGAAGGTGCCGGAACGAAATGGCTGCCCGACTTGCGTCAATGGTGGCGTCGATCGGGACGAGGTTTGGAGATGCCAGTCGATGGTGTTTCCGGTGCGACGCGGCCGGCTGGCAAACATGAACTGAAGTTTTCCGGCAACGAAAAACCAATGTCGCAACTAAAGCCGGGGAAATACACCTTGTTGGTCGAAGCGTCACGCGAGGTCGGTGGTCGCGAGTTAATTGAGATCCCATTTGAATGGGGAAAGGTTACTGAGCAGCCGCTGCGATCTGAAGGAAAAGAAGAGCTGGGCGAAGTCACGGTGTCTGTCACGAAGTAGTCGTTTTCGAGGGACCCATGGATTCTGATTTTTCATCAACTCACCAATTGTCCTAACACAAACTGATTCCATTTCACCATTCGGTAGGAACTTTCTATGATCCGTTCAACAGTTTTTTGCGTCTTGGCGCTGGTCTTCCTGACTTCAGCGAGTCATGCACACAAGGTTTGGTTGCGACCATCGCAAACGTCTTTGTCAGGTGCCGAGCCTTGGGTCACCGTGGATGCCGCGGTATCGAATGACTTGTTCTACTTCAATCATTTTCCACTTCGGTTGGAGAACTTGGTCATTGTGGATCCGACCGGCAATCAGGTCGAAGCTCAGAATCAGGCGGTCGGGAAATACCGAAGCGTCTTTGACGTGGAGCTAAAAGAAAAGGGGACTTACCGAATCGCCATTTTGAATCGAGGCATGTTTGCCAGCTGGGAAAAGGATGGCGAGCGTCAACGCTGGCGTGGTAATCCGCTGTCATTCGCCGGGGTCGTTCCTGAAGGCGCCACCAACGTGAGCGTATCAGAGTCCTTTGGTCGAATCGAGACATTTGTCACCAACGGTGCTCCCAATGACGCCGCATTGAAGTCGACCGGTGAAGGAATCGAATTGATCCCTGTCACTCACCCGAATGACCTGTATGCCGAAGAGGAAAGTACGTTCCAGTTGCTGGTCAACGGAAAGCCCGCGACCGAGATGGAAATCGAAATTCTCAAGGGCGGGACTCGCTATCGGGATAGCTTTGATTCCGTGAAAGTTAAGGTCGACGATGAAGGCAAGTTCTCATACACATGGCCTGAACCTGGTATGTATTGGCTGTCGACTTCGAAGTCTGACAACGATACGGCTGTTGCCAATGCGACCCAACGCCGGATGAGCTACGCGGCGACTTTGGAAGTTTTGCCACAGTAGTGTGTCAGCAACGCAAGGTCGCCGGAATCGCAAGGTTGTGCGTTCGGCACAACGACACGCTAAGCAGGTTCGACTTGGTCCAGGTATTCATCGATCGTCGTTAGTAACGATTCGATTCGTGGTAACAAATCGTTGAATGCCTGCAGCGAATCGGTCGCGTCACCTGCTTTGCCTTTCCGTTCCAGTTGCTCAACAATTTGGACAGTGTCGCTCTGATGGAAATAGTCAATCGCCTTTTTAAGCTGTTGAGCTGACAGAAGGGTTTGCTGGGCATCCCATTGGCTAACGCTTTGAGAGAGTTGCTGCGATGATGCTCGGATTTCTACCGCATGTGTCTTGATGATCTCTCGTAGCTCGTTCGTTGCGCCACCGGCGTTTTGAAGCAGGACATTCCAAGGGATGTCCGAGTTCTTCGGAGACTCAATCGCAGCGGCCGACTGGGGCAACTCGGGCGATGTATCCGGGGTATTCTTTTGTGTCGCGACTTCGATCGCTTTAAACAGTCCTCGCGGATTGACCGGTTTAGAGACGTAACTATCCATCCCGGCTTCGATACACTTTTCTCGGTCACCGATGAGAGCGTGGGCGGTCAACGCGACGATTGGTGTATGTCGACCCGTCTCGCGGTCATGCGCCCGGATGGATGCCGTCGCCTCAATTCCGTCCATTTCGGGCATCTGGATGTCCATCAGTACCACATCAAAAATCCGGTTGCACGCCGCTTTCACGGCTTCCCGTCCATTTTCGACAACGGTGGTGCGATGACCGGCTGCGTTTAGGATCGCCAGAGCCAGTTTTTGATTGGGGATGCTGTCTTCGGCAAGCAAGATGTTCAGCGTCCCTTGATTGGGATCGATGTCCGGATCCTTAGCCACGACACCGAGGTCTTTGATCTCAACCTCATCACGGATATGAAGCGAGCGGACGATCAATTCGTAGAGCTCGGATTGTTTGACCGGTTTGACCAGCATCCCGGAGACGTTGCTGGTGTTTAATGTGTTCAGGTCACCGTCATACGATGACGATGTCAGTATCAGAAACGGGATCTGTGAATAGTACTCATTCGAATCAGCCAGAGTTGACGCCAATTGATAGCCATCCATCTCCGGCATGTTCAAGTCGGAAACGACGATATGGTAGGCATTGCCTTGATGGACGCTATTTCGCAGTGTTTGTAATGCTTCGCTACCGCTACAGGCGGAATCCACATTGATCCCATGTGTTTCAAGCATATCGCGAAGGATGACACGATTCATTTCATTATCGTCAACGATCAGCACATGGGTCGACTCAAGTTTCTTGATTAGGTGTCGCCATGGTGTGATTGTCATTGTCTCACCACGTTGGAAAACCGCGGTGAAGTGAAACGTGCTTCCATGGTCCAGTTCGCTTTCG
This sequence comes from Stieleria sp. JC731, assembly GCF_020966635.1. Lineage (NCBI taxonomy): Bacteria > Pseudomonadati > Planctomycetota > Planctomycetia > Pirellulales > Pirellulaceae > Stieleria > Stieleria sp. JC731. The sequence continues at coordinate 1,700,381 of NZ_JAJKFQ010000001.1, forward strand.
ACTTGGATATCGCCACCCATTGCTTTGGCCAGTCGCGACGCAATCGAAAGACCGAGCCCTGTTCCGCCAAATTGCCGAGTGGTCGAGGTGTCTGCCTGCTCGAAGTTCTCGAAGATCGTATGAAGCTTATCTTTCGGGATTCCGACACCGGTGTCGGTGACACTGATTCGAACTTTGATTTGATCTGGCTGGATCGCTTCTCCAGAATCGACCCGTACTTCAACGAGTATGTTTCCAGCAGGAGTGAACTTTATCGCATTTCCGACCAGGTTCAGGATGACTTGTCGCGTCCGGCCAGAGTCCCCGACGAGAATGTCGGGAACGTTGCGCGCGATGCGGCATGACAGCTCTAGCCCTTTTTCGTGAGCTTTCACTGCAAAGGTTTTCAGGGTGTCGCCGATCAGCTCACGAAATGCAAAGTCATGGTTTTCAAGGACCAGCTTTCCGGCTTCGATCTTTGAAAAATCAAGGATGTCGTTGATGATCTGCAGTAGCGAGTCGGCGGATGTCGAAACGGTTTCCAGGTAATCGCGCTGTAGGCTATCGAGCGAACTATTGAGAACCAAATCGGTTAGACCGATGATCGCGTTCATCGGAGTTCGGATCTCGTGACTCATGTTCGCAAGGAAGTCGCTTTTCGCTCTGGAAGCTCGTAACGCGTCTTCGCGCGATTGGATCAACAAGGATTCTTGTTGCTTTCGTTCGGTTAAATCGACAACGACGCAAAGGGTGAATAGTTCGTCGTTGGTGCGGACAGGAGTCAGTCCGATCTCGACAGGGAACGCGCTACCACGACTGGTTTTCGCCGTCAGGTCTTTACCCGCCCCCATCCGACGAACGGTCGGATCATCGCGGTACGATTGCTGATAATCGTGATGGATTTCACGGACGTTTTCGGGGAGCAAATTCCCGATCGAGTGTCCGACAAGGCGGCCATCGCCGTACTCAAACAGTTTTTCCGCCTGATGGTTCGTGAGAACGATTTTACCTTGTTCGTCAATCATCAACATCGCCACAGGTGCGGAGCTGAACACCTGCTGTAGCAACTCTTCGCTTCGCTGCAAGATATCCTTGGCTTCACGAAGTGCCCGGCTTTCGTTACCGAGTTGAAATCGCATTTCGTTGAACTGTTGTGCCAGGATTCCTAACTCGTCGTCGGAATTGCTATGGACCGGCGCATCAAGATCGCCAGCGGCAAGACGTGCCGATGCCTCTGTCAGTTCGACAATGGGAGCCGAAAGCCGTTTGGCGATCCAGTTGGAAATGATGGCAGTTGCGATCCCCAAAATGATCGTCATCAAGATCGATAAGGTCGCGATGAAATTAGTCAACTGCGAGACTCTGGCTGACTCGGATTTCATCAACGTCAAATGGTGATCACTTAGCTGTTCCAAAAGGCTGGTCAGTTCGTTGGCGATCGGTACCGCTTCGGTGTTCAATCGATAACGCGCGACATTCCAAGGCTGAGTGTCTTCGCTGCCGATCAATTCATCGCAAAGAGCTCGATAGGCAGACAGCTCGCGGTGGATCAGGGCGACCAGTTGACGTTGTTGATCATCAAGTTGGTCTTGGTTGTCGATCAGGAATTGCAATTGCCTTTCGACAATCAAAAGCCACTGGCTAAGTTCACTGGTGTCGATTTCACCTTCTTGGTCGATGAATTGAAGCGGTATGTTTTGGCTACGGGTGAAAAAGCCTCGGATGTCAGCCATGGCGGCCAGCAGGGCATGTCGGCCTTCGGCCGGGTGGCGTTTTTCCAGATCGATGGTAGCCGTAATTGAGATGAAAATCTGGTCACCGATCGGTCGCAGATGATCGGTATAGAAAACACGCAGCGGCTGGTTGCCAGGGGTGTTCGCGACGTCTTCGATCCACCACTGCGTTTCACGTAGCCGTTGCAGCGATCGCTTTACCTGTTGGAGGTCTTGGTACATTGACGTGTCGCCAGCCGTTCGGTGTAACTCCGATAGGTGTCCGAACGCGGGATCAATCACGTCATCCCAAGCGTGTAAACGTTCCCTTTGGAAACTTTCGTCACCCGAAACGATCCAGCCACGCAGCGATGCCAGTGACTCTTGGACACCGGTGACAATTTCCATGGAATCTTGCGCTGCTGGCGCACGGAACTGCGTCAGGCGAATCGTGTGCTTGCGCAGCGTCAGTTGCAGAAGAAAAACGACGACGAGGCCGATCAAGCCCAACATCGCGATCGATAGGTGTGATCGTAGAAGTTGGCGTCGAAGCGGTTTTCGAACCTGAGTTTTCTCGCGGGGGCTCTGTGCGATATCTTGATCGATCATGGCTATTGCTGATTGCTCGGCGAATCAATAGAGCCAAGCCATTCCGGGTGCGCTGTGCTGTACTGATCAATCTTTTCGAGTTGCTGTTTCAGGATTCCTACACGTTGAAAAACATGTGCCGGGAATTTACGCCCAGATGAGTAGACCTCTCGTGGGGGCAACGCGTTTGGCAATCGTGAATGAAGGTATGCCAATTCGGAAACCACAAGCGACGCAAGGTTCAGCACGTCGCCAGGTTCGATTTCAATGTAACGTTGGTTCCGTGGCTCGATTTCAAGAACTTGCAAGCCTGACTTCATCGCGAGATTGCGGATCTTTTCCAAGCAGTCGAGCAACTCCGCATACACATCGGCTGGCATTTTGTTGGGCTCGAACTTTGGTTCCAATGGCATCACCTGCCCGGAATCGGTTTGTTCCAGCAAACGAGACGTGTAGCTAATGCCCACGGTGACTTGTTCAAACACCTCACTTGGTGAGATGCGCTTATCCAGCAGGTAATTGAGCTTTCGGTTCGCCAACACAACCGACTCAAACAACTGTTCCGGCGAATGCTCCGTGATAGAAGTCACAGTCAAGTTTGGACTGGAAATTTGATAACGTTGTTTGACGCTGTTGATCCGATCGATCGTTGCTTCGACCAACATCATGACGTCAGAGTATTGGTTCGATGCCGTTGAAGGCGGATTGCTGCGTAGATGTTTGCGAGTGTGGTCAAATGCGAATCGATCCGCGATCCGAAAAAGAACTTGCGATTGGAAATAGATCTCCCGAGGTCCGACATTGCGTGCAATGAAGTCCGACTGACTATGTCTCTGTCGGCCCATGTAATCAGCGATCGCATCGAGGTCGGTATGTACTTGCAACATTCGACCAATGATTTGATTGGCAGTGATCGGATTGTTCGATTGCAACGGCGCGGTTTGATTGATCTCCTGCGACGTATGCTGTGGGGTAACCTGTTCCGACTCGCTACCGGGGCTTTCCGTCGGATCGCCTCGGTCAGCAGCATTCGAAGTCGTAGCTGTGACCATGAGGCACAGCACCACGAGTGCAGTTGTGATCATAAGTGCAGGCGGAGACGCCAGAAGAACGCTTTCTAAGCGCGGCCAATCCCGGTGTCTTCTTTGATCACCTGAGCAATCTTTGATCGGGTTGGTAGCCAGCCGACGCGACAGCCATCGTAGATAGATAGTTTTCATCTCGCGAACTCGTTTCTGTTCAGAAACTTCCTGGGGCGTGCGGAGAATAGAGGATTCGGGAGGAAAGCTTGTTGCTGTTTTCGCTACAAGTTTCCCTCTTTGCTGGCATTTCCTCCGACGCCGATTTCGACGGTGGTAGGCTCGTCCAGTCCTCTGCAACATTGAAAGATAAGGCGCTCTTCGGGGGGCATACCCAAAGTGTCCTAAAACCCGATGGAACGTCGCCCGGATTGCGTAGGGAAAGGGTGAGGTGGTTGTAAGGGAGGATGTGGCGCCTCTAGGGCGGTCAGGTGTTTGACTCCCCGCTATTGTTTGTTAAAAAACAGCGAAGCTGACGCCGTGTGTTGGCGCTTTTCTTTGAATGGAAGGGTCGATGGAAGCAGAACCAGGGCGGGGACATCATGTTCCCTCGGAAAAACAACGCCTGTTACTAGACGATTTCATCAACCTGCACTTCGCATTGCGTTCACGGGTCGAACGAGAAGGCGCCGAACTTCAATCACTCGTGATGCAGTCGCTTGAAGCACGAGCGGGAGGCGTAGCGTTTCCAAGCAGTGATGGTGGTGAACCGATTGAGTCGGCTCCCTTCTTCAAATTTATTTAGAAGCGAAGCAGCTTCCGTTGATACCCAGCCCCGCGACTGCTTTTTAGACACTGTGCTTCGTCAAGCAGAAAGCTTGGCAACGCGGAATCGATTTCAAAGCTGTCTGATACTCTCGACTGTCTGGACTGAAGCAAACAGATTCAAGCCGGAGTGTACGTCACCGAAGACTTAAGACGATCCCTTGATCTTGTCGCCGCCCTCGAGAACTGCGCGTTTACTACAAATGTTTCGCGAACGGCAAGGCGTTGATTCAAGCCTATCGTGATCGTGCGTTTATGTGGTTGATATCTTTGACTCGCGGTGAATGCCGGATTTCCATCACGACAAAGGCGAGACTAACAGCGGTGATTCCAAGTAAACCCATAATCATGGTGATCTCCCTGTAAGAGTTATTCAGCTGATACCACATGATGCAACTGCTATACCAGCTCAACTAGCAGAGCTTTTGAGATGGTTCTGCTGCTCGCTGCGTCTAAAAGTTGGAACTGATCTCAATTTGATACTTGGCGATGCAATCATGCGTTCGTCGGAAATTACTAAACCAACGATCGGATGTTCAGCTGTGAGTGCTTCTGCAGAGCTACCACTGAAGACTTCCCGCGGACTGGTATTCGGTTACACGCGTTTCAAAGAAGTTCTTTTCTTTTGAAAGGTCCATTGTCTCGCTCATCCAAGGAAAGGGATTGCTGGAGCCGTACTGTTTTGGAAGACCAATTCGTTCGAGCCGGCGATCGGCAATATGTTGGACGTAGTCGCGGAACAGATCCGCGTTCAGTCCGAGGATGCCCGTTGGTAGACAATCGGAAGCGTATTCCAATTCCAATTCAACGGCTTGGCGGACGCGCTCAATCATCTGTTGCTGAAAAGTTTCCGTCCACAACTCGGGATTTTCGGCCTTGATTCCGTTGATTAGATCGATCCCAAAGTTTAGATGAATCGTTTCGTCACGAAGGATGTATTGAAACTGTTCACCAATCCCTGTCATCAAATTCCGTCGATGGAATGAAAGCACCATCACAAAGCCGGTGTAGAAGAAGATCCCTTCCATGATCAGGTAGTAGCCGATCAGATTTTTGAGAAAGGCTTGGGCTCCTTCGACAGTTGCTGTGGAAAAATCGGGTTGCATGACCTCCGTAGTCAGTTCGGTTTCAAAGGCGTCTTTCTTCGCAATCGAGGGGACTTCGTGATACATGTTGAAGATTTCGCCTTCGTCCAGTCCCAAGCTATCGACAACATACAGGAAGGTGTGCGAGTGAACTGCCTCCTCAAATGCTTGGCGCAACAAGTACTGCCGACATTCGGCGTTGGTCACATGTCGAAAGATTGCCAAGACAAGGTTGTTTCCGACCAAGCTTTCTGCGGTGGAAAAGAATCCAAGATTGCGCATGATGACACGACGTTCGGCACCGGTTAGCTGATCGCTGCGCCATGTTTCGATATCTTTGGTCATCGGAACTTCAGTCGGCATCCAGTGGTTGGCACAACCATTGTTGTAGTGTTCCCACGCCCATTGGTATTTCAGCGGCATCAACTGATTGACATCCACTTGGGCACAATTGATCAAGCGTTTGTCGGTGGCGGCGAATCGTTGGTTCATGGTTCTGGTGTGTTGAGACAAAGAGCGGGCTTAAACTCGGGGATCAGTTGGAATAGGGCACGTTGATCGGACGCGTAGCCATACAGCGAGAGATAGACGTGTCGGTAGTTGGATTGGACCGGCTAAGACGAGATCGTCTTGCCCAAGGTGAGTTGCGTAAAAAGGGCCGTTTCGATTGGGTAAGTCGAATCCGCCTGCGTCAGTCAGAATGATCAAACTTCCATCGGGCTCGAAACGCTGCCACGATCTCGCAACACCCGGAACGTGTTCCACTCGAAAGGCGCGTTCGATCCACTGTTGATAAAATCGCATCGTTCATGTCGATTGCTGAAGCAACAAAGAACTGGCTTCATTACTGCTGAGAGTCACTTCTGAATAGATCCCATCCGATGCCCCACCGGATAGGTCTTCAGCTGATCGGCGCGTTACTGGCAGGCCTCACACTCGGGGTCTTCAAGGCTGCATAGATTCGCAGATGCTGGGTCTGCTCGATCAACGCGGATCTCTGATGAAGAACTGGACGACTTCATCCAACGCGGCTGGATTCCGTGGCGATTGACATCCACCGTTGACTTTTCGACCTGAGTCGCGGCAAGCGAACGAAGGTAGTACGTTGTCTTCAAACCACGTTGCCAAGCCAATTGGTACATCGCGTCGATCGCTTTGCCGCTTGGATGCGATACATAGAGGTTCAGCGACTGGCCTTGGTCGATCCACTTTTGCCGTCGGGCGGCAGCATCGATCAGCCATCGCGGGTCAATTTCAAACGCGCTACAGAACAACGCTTTAACGTCGTCGGGAATGCTTGGCATTTCCGCAAGAGTTCCGTCGTGATATTTCAGTTCGTCGAGCAGTTCAGCGTTCCATAGACCTCTTTGTTTCAATTCATCGACTAAGTCGTTATGAACTTGGATGAAGTCTCCAGACAGATTGCTTTTCGCGTAGAGGTACTTGTAAGTCGGCTCGATCGATTGGGTGACACCGATGATTGTTGATATCGTTGCCGTGGGAGCGATCGCTAGGCAGTTGCTGTTCCGCATCCCACAAGCCGCGATCTGCTTACGGACGATCTCCCAGTCCATCGTTTGACGTCGATTGACTTCAATTTCCTCACCACGTTCGGCGGCTAACTGTTCGATGGTGTCGATCGGCAATAGACCACGGTCCCACTTTGATCCTTGGTAGGTCTCGTATGTGCCTCGCTCTTCGGCCAGTTTTGACGATGCCAATATCGCGAAGTAGCTGATCGCTTCAGAGCTTTCGTCAGCGAATTGCATCGCGTCTTCGCTGGCATAGCTAAGCCCCAGTTTTTGCAAAGCATCTTGGAATCCCATCATGCCCAGACCGACAGGACGGTGTCGAAGATTCGCGTTGCGAGATTTCGGTGTCGGATAGAAGTTGATATCGATGACATTGTCCAGCATCCGCATCGCCGTCGTGATCGTTTGCCGTAGCAACGCGTGATCAAATTCTCCGTCGATGATGTGAGCCGCCAGATTAATGCTGCCCAAGTTGCAAACGGCCGTTTCGTCTTCGTTCGTGTTAAGCAGAATTTCGGTGCAGAGGTTGCTGCTGTGAACGACGCCAGTGTGGTCCTGGGGGCTGCGGATGTTCGAAGGATCTTTGAATGTGACCCAGGGGTGGCCAGTCTCGAACGTTCTGGTCAGAAGTTTCCGCCATAGTTCAACCGCACTGACTTGACGAAATTGTTTGATCAATCCGATGGCCGCTTGTTCTTCATAGTGTTCGTATCGTTCTTTGAATGCCACGCCATAAAGGTCATGCAGGTCCGGCGTCTCATTGGGGCTAAAAAGGGTCCACTGCCCTTCTTCGCGAACACGCTGCATGAACAAGTCAGGAATCCATGCGGCGGTGTGCATGTCATGGGTTCGACGACGATCATCACCCGTGTTTTTTCTTAGGTCCAGAAACTCTTCGAAATCCAAATGCCAGGGTTCAAGGTACGCACAGACAGCGCCCTTTCGTTTTCCGCCTTGGTTGACAGCGACCGCTGCATCATTGACGACTTTCAAAAACGGGATGACGCCTTGGCTGGTACCGTTGGTGCCTTTGATCAACGATCCCGTCGCCCGGACACTAGTCCAGTCGTTGCCTAGCCCGCCCGCCCATTTCGAAAGCATCGCGTTGTCACTGATACACGCGAAGATGTCTTCCAGGTCATCTTGCACCGTTGTCAGATAGCAACTGCTCAGCTGCGGGTGTTGTGTCCCGCTGTTGAACAATGTCGGTGTGGCGCTGGTAAATCGAAACGACGATAGTAGGTCGTAAAACTCAATCGCACGGTCGGTACGATGCGATTGCGGTTCGGCGAGCGCAAGGCCCATCGCGATTCGCATCCAAAAGTACTGTGGCGTTTCGATGCGTCGTCCATCGACATGCAGCAGGTACCGGTCGTAGATCGTTTGGACTCCCAAGTAGCGAAACAGTTGATCGCGATCTGGGCGAAGGGCTTCACGAAGTCGGGCGAGATCAAAGTCGCGGAGTTGGCCAGACAAGCGACCTTCACGAATCCCCTCGACAATCATGTGTTCGAAGCGATCACGATATTGGCGAGTGAAGTTGTCGGCGATTTGCGTGGTGCCCAACGCGTGGCGATACACAATCGAAAGCTGCAACGCTGCCGCCAATCGGTCGTAGGCTGGGTCACGTTCGATGCGACTGCGGGTCGTTAAAACGAGTGACCGTGCGACGTCATCAGGCGTCATGCCGTCGAAGCCACTTCGCACGACTTCGTTGACAATTTCAGCGACGTTGATTTCGATTGCGTTGGCTTCCGGAATAGCTTTTAAGTATCGCTCCATTCGATCCGGGTTAAATCCCACGCGAACGCCGGGTTCAATTTCTATATGAAACGCAAACGACGGCTGTGAGCTGGCTTTTGTGACATCGTCCAGTGAATCATCTTGATGGCGAATCGCTCGGATACGGGCTTGTTCGGTTCGATACAAGATGTAGCGACGAGACACTCGGTAATGCTGACGCTGCATGAGACCGATTTCGACGATGTCTTGGATTTGTTCTACGCCAAGTGACGTACCGGCTTCGGTCTGTTTTGCAATCTGGATAACATCGCTAACAATTGCCGCTATATCTGATTCGATGTCATGCGGAATCGACGATTCCGAAGCCACATTCAATTCGGCTGCGAACGCTTTGCGAAGGGCGGTCGCGATACGGTCAGAGTCGAAACCGACCATGCGGCCATCTCGTTTGCAAACGGTTAGCTCTGTTTGATTGGAATCATTCATTGCAAGTCTTCCTCGCGGCACCGGACCTGGTCCGGCAAGAAGTGATCAGAGAATTTGAAGATGGTTGACGAAGGGATCGCAGGGGCTTTCCGGTCCAGGCGTCAAGTAAGTTCTGCAGCTTCGCACGAGTTACCGCGAAGCCCGCTAGGAGGCTGGCTGCAACGTGGTCAGACACAGATAGTCATATTGCGAGAGACGATCGCGTTTGTAATCCAAACAATCCGCTGCAATCGATCCAGCGGCGGAGATTGTGGAGGCCATCATCGGCGGCTTAATTGCACCGCTATCGCATTGTTTCGGCCGAACGTCTTTGGCGAGCGTTCTGCACGATTGTGCGTTTCTGTTGACTATTCGATGACGACCAACGACCAATCTCCTCGCGTGTGCGTCCACAGCCTAGGCAAACCGCTTCGGTGTTCAATTTGCAGACGCCATTGCAGGGTGATGCGATTGGCTGAATTTCAGCTCGAAGTGACCGTTCAGAATCAATTTGTTCGTTGATCATGTCGACCATCAGCCTTTCGATGTACGTTTTCTTCGCAGTGAAACACCAACAGTCACAAATCCGAGCAGGGCGAACGCCGAGGGTTCGGGGATCGCACTGACATTTAAGACTCCGATCGCACCTGTTGAGAGTCCGACGTAGTCAAAACCAGCGGAGTTGGCTGTCACCCAGTTGTCGAGAATCGGATTGCCCAAAGAATCCCGTGAGATACCGTCGATGGGGAATCCATTTTCATCCAGTAGTTCACCGCTGCCGACGACATCAACCAAACGCACGTAGCCAATGTTGTTGAGGTCTAACACGCCGCTCAGCACTAGTGTGTCGCTTTGAAGTTCTTCAAGATCGAACGGCGTTCCCCAGTTTGATGCGTGCTTTCCAGCAAGGTTGTAGACATTGGATACGTCGAAGCCTTGGAACGCTCCGCTTCCAGCGCTAGCTGCCGTATTCAATGAGATCGACGGGAATCGCAAAAAGTCAGACCCATTGCTAGATACTTCGACGAACGCGAATTCGGCAAACAAAGAAGTGCTACCACCGAATCCGAAACCGTTTTCAAAGACGGCGAAGTCTGCACCGATTCCATTGACGATTGGTGAATCAAAACCAAGTGTGATGGATCCGGGTTGGTCGATACCAATAAACCCATACGTGTCCGACGTGTCATTGACGTCTCCGCCATACAAATCCGTGAATGAGCCTGCGTGCGCGTTTGTCGGTTCGGTGCCGATCTCGGGTTGGTATCGTTTGTCAAAACCGCCTAAGCCCTCCGGACGTGCGATAGGACTGTACAAATCACCTAATGAAGCAAAGCCTGAACTAGGGTCGTTCAAACTTGATCCCACACCCGGCGCCGGTGCATAGTCAACGACACGCGATTCAAAGATAGAGATTGCTGATCGGGCGATTGGGTTGTCGACCGCGCCCTCCGTGATTCCGGAATATCCCGAGTACGGGCCTGCTTGTTGTGCTGATGTTGAAGTCGCAAAGGTGACGATCGCGGCAAATGCCAACATGGCTTGGCGATGCGGTGACAGCGAAATGTTCACGGTAGGTGATTGATTTGAAGGCGACGCTTCCGGCAGCGGTGTTCGACCATCTGCGTTGCATGCAGCAATGCCGCTATCACAGCAACAGCGAAATGCCGATACAAAACTTGAGCGTCGCGATAACTTAAAGAGATGCGTCAACGATCAACAATCTTGAAGATTGCGTTCGTTGCAACGACCGCCCCAATCCAGGAGGGCACTAAGCCGTCTTGCCTTTGGTAGGTCTTCTGACTCACCACCTTTCCCTCTCACTCGTGGCCTTCTCATTTCTCATCAGCATCTCTGCAAATAAGAAACAATGGCTATTGAAGAATCGAGTGACGGATGCGATCGAGTAAAGATCGCGGGTGGCATACAGCGGCCGGACCGTCCCGGAATTTCACCGGAGTTCCCTGTTCACCAGCACACACACGATTCGCAATGCTGGTCACCAAAGGCAGGCAGATCCTATCGCAGTTGGGAATGCTGTCAAGCAGATTTTTAACGCTCATAGAACTCGGGGCCCGCGCGTCGTCTATCACGATATTGGTTTCCTAGCCATCGTGAAGTGTAGGTAATGTCAGCGAGATGGTCTGCCCTTCCGCTATCTAGACGGAACGCTTGGCATAGCGATTGCATCTTGTTCCAGTTGGCGTTTGACATGGTCGATCGTCAGACAGCTGGTTCAAAAAATATGCAGCATTCAAGTGAACTGCAGGGATCGGCTGTTCAGCAGTTTCGATACAGACCGAGGTTCAGACGTGCGTATCCCAGAAAAAAGCAACCATGAATCTCGACCCCATGATGTTTTCTGCATTGCGGCATCAATGGGTGGTATTGAAGCCATATCCGAATTGTTGTCGTATCTTCCGGGCGATTTTCCCGGGTCGATTTTCATCACACAGCACACATCATCGATTAGCCGACGCACGTATCTGGCCGACATTTTTGGACGAAGGTCAAAGTTGCCTTGTCAGCTTGCAATTGATGGCGAGCGGTTTCAAAAGGGGCATATTTATGTTGCCGTCCCCGACCGGCACTTGCTGATCGACTACGACACGGTTCGAACCACGGTTGGCGCCAAAGAAAACTACGCACGACCGGCGGCCGACCCGATGTTCCGTTCTGCCGCAGTTCATCACGGCGGTGCATCGGTGGGCATCGTTCTGACAGGAATGTTGGACGACGGTGCGGCCGGTTTAGAAGCAATCAAGCAGTGTGGTGGCAAGGCTCTCGTTCAGCACCCCGAGACAGCTGTTGCACCCGACATGCCTAGCAACGCGATGCGCTATTGCGAGGTCGACGGGATTTTACCGCTCGATGGCATTGCGTCTGCCATGTCATTGTTAGCCGAATCATCTGCCGGTGAATCCATACCCGCATCGCAATCGACGATCATGGAGCTGCAGTTCGCGATGACTGCCGAAAGCAACATACCAGCGGAACAGCGGATCGGAGAGCTGTCGCCGTACATGTGCCCAGACTGCAACGGTCAAATGTGGAAGGTCGAGCAATCCGCAATGCCACGCTTTCGATGTCACGTCGGGCATGCGCACACGTTGAAATCGTTGTTGGAATATCACAGTGACGCTGCCGAAAGAATGGCATGGTCATTGTTGCGAACGCTGCGCGAGAAAGAACGTTTGACTCGGCAACTCGCGGATGAAGAAAGGAGGATGCATCGCACGGCGTTTTCAAAGTTGCTTGATGAGCAAGCGGACCAAGTAAGTGAGCAAGCTGGTTTGGTTTCGCAATCGATCAAGTTGACTCCGAACATCAACAGCGTCGGTGCAAGGCAGGAAGACCCAGAGGTTTCACAAGCGTAGACCATCAACCGTCGGTAATGCGAAGTCGGCTCAGTGAGAATAGACCTGAGCCGTAAAGGCGCTAGCCGCGGTTGCGTTGCCTTTCTCATTATCAAGCTCGTACGAGGCTCCCGCCTCGTATGCGATGTCTCGCAGGCTCCGCCTGCACAGTGCATCCACCCCATCAACCGTCGCTAGCGCGAACGCGGCTCAGTATGTTTTTTCCTGAGCCGCAAAGGCGCTAGCCGCGGTTGCGTTGCTCTCGTCATCTTCAAAGATCTGTCAAGCACCACTCACTCAACCGTCGCTAGCGCGAAGTCGGCTCAGCATGTTTTTCCTGAGCCGTAAAGGCGCTAGCCGCGGTTGCGTTACTCTCATCACCCTCAAAGATCCGTCAGCACCACTCACCCAACCGTCGCTAGCGCGAACGCGGCTCAGACAACTCTTCCATACCCGCTGCATCAACAAAAAAGCCGAGCGATGAAACCATCATCACTCGGCCTTTTCGAACGTTAAACAGCACTGCGTTTACAGTTGTGATTCGATTGCCTTCACCAACGCACTGTCACTCGGTTTCGTAGGCGGAGCGAACCGCGCGATCAGCTTGCCTTCGCGGTCGATCAAGAACTTTTCAAAGTTCCAGCTTACCGAACCGGCACCTTTTGGCTTCACGTCTTTGCTGGTGAGATACTTATACAGATCGCAAGCGTCTTCGGCGTTCACTTCAACTTTGCTGAACATCGGGAACGAAACGTTGTGCTTGGTGCTGCAGAACGTTTTGATTTCCGCATCGGTTCCTGGTTCCTGGCCACCGAATTGGTTGCAGGGGAAACCGAGGATGACAAAGCCCTTGTCTTTGTACTTTTGATACAACGCTTCCAGGCCAGTGTATTGCGGTGTGAGGCCACATTGGCTGGCGGTGTTCACGATCAACACCACCTTGCCTTCATAGTCTTCCAGGTCGACCTCTTTGCCATCGATGTCTTTCATTTTGAAATCGAGAGCACATTCGTGGTCATCTTGTTTTTCCGCGGTAGCCATTGTCGTTAAGGCTCCGAAAGCCATGAGAGCTGAAAGGATAAAACGCATTGAAGATTCCTTTGGTTGAGGCGAGTTGTTGTGGAGGGGATGGTTCGCGGCAGGCTCAGACGTGTGGGATGCGTTGCTGTTCAGGCTCCCTGTCAGGAGTCCTAATGCTTCGTTCCATATGGAAATACGGGTTCGGGGCATTAGCCGACGGGCATCAGCCCCGGTTAATGCACTGAAACCGTGGCTAACGCCATGCGGCTAATCCTAAAATCGAGTTGGAACGAAGCACTCTTTCCACGGGCCAGCGTCAGTCTGGCGAACTTGTCGCATGATAGCGACTTGGCAATTGCCGCGCACGTGTGACGTCCGCCTGGCTTGTCTGCCGCCAAGGTCCACCCTGTCGTCGGTTGATCTGCTGTTGTGGCGTCCAGAACGCTATTGATCGCTTGGGTGTGGCTTGGAAAAACGCAAAAAATTTGTCAGTCAGGGTGACTCTGAGGGGCAAGCTGGTAGCAACGAGGGAGCGTGGGGATTAACTTTTGTTTCTCGCACGGAATTGCCAGCAACGTCTTGACCGAACCCGGTACCATCGGCAGCATTCCGGATCCCCTCCTTTAAAGTACTCCTTCTCGCCTTGTGGAGCTCCCCGAATGGAACAAGCACGTGGAAAATTGATGCTTGCCAGCTTTTTGACGCTGGTGGCTTCTGGAATTGGTTTTGCAACACGAACCGCTGCCGGAGGCCCGTGGGAGAGAGAATTTGATTTGGGCGGGGGCGATTTCGGTGCAATCCTTGGTGCCGGATTCCTTGGCTTCGGTTTGATGATCTTCTTCGGTGGGATCCTGGTCGAGAAGTTCGGTTACAAAAAGCTTCTCGTCTTGGCGTTTGTCTTGCACCTCGTTAGTGCGGCGATGCTGTTTGCCGCCAACCCATTGTTTGACGGATGGCGCGAATCGGATCCCGAAAACGCGACCAAGAATGTCTTCAATGTTCTATTTTGGAGTGCGTTCCTGTTCTCCATTTGCCAAGGTTTGTACGAAGCGGTGATCAACCCGCTGATCGCGCAGATCTATCCCGAAAACAAGACACACTACCTGAACATTTTGCATGCCGGTTGGCCTGCGGGAATGATCATCGGCGGTTTGTTCGCCGCAGGTTTCATTGGCGAAAACTGCTGGTTTGTTGAACTGCCATGGCAATGGGCACTTTCTAGCTTCGCAATCTTTGTGATCGCTTACGGCGTATTGATCCTGCCCGAAAAACTGCCCGATACCGTTGGTGAATCGTCGGGAAGTTTCGCGGCCGTATTCTCGTGCTTCGCTTCGGTGCCGTTCCTGGTGTTGATCGTTCTGCACGCTTTGATCGGCTACATGGAACTTGGTGTCGACTCTTGGATGACCAAGTTGATGGAGAACCTGTTGCCAAACTCGGTTCTGATCTTGGTTTACACCTCGGCGTTGATGTTCATTCTGCGTTTCTTTGCCGGGCCAATCGTTCACAAAGTCAACCCAATCGGACTGCTCTTCGGTAGCTCGGTCATCGCTTGCTTGGGCTTGCTGTGGTTGGGATCGCCAATTCAAAGTGTTGGCATGATCTTCGTCGCTGCGACCTTCTACTCACTCGGTAAAGCGTTCCTGTGGCCGACGATGTTGGGTGTCGCGGGCGAGCGTTATCCACAGAGTGGTTCGGTCGCGATGGGTGCCTTGGGGGCTGCCGGTATGTTGTGTGTCGGGCAAATCGCCGGTCCACGAATCGGTACCCAGCAGGGGTTCGAGATGAGCCAAAACCTTCAGGCAGAAGCGGCGGAAACGTTCGAGCGTTACGCCGATCCCGAGCCGGTCAGTTCATGGGGCTATGAATATCGTCCTTTGAATGCTGCAAAGCTGAATGCGGCTAACGGAACAGAGTTGGCGGAAGGCGAAGGCGTCGACGCCTCCGCGATTTCCAACGCGACTTTGATTCCTGAAGAGGAAAAGGAAGCATTGGTCGCCAACGCTGACACGGATATTCCAGCGGTTCAAGCGTCATACCTTTACGGTGGACGCCAAGCGTTGACTTTGACCGCGTACGTTCCAGCAATGATGGCGGTCGGGTTCCTCGGCTTGATGATCTACTTCAAGTCCATCGGGGGCTACAAAGTCATCACCCTTGGTGGCGAAGAAAAAGATCACGAGTCGGCTGACGACGCATTGGATCAGCCGGTTCCCAGCGAGTACTAATCCCGCTTGATCCGGATCGAATGAACTAATGACGCCCCGTCAATTTCTGGCGGGGCGTTGTTTTTTAGACATCGGACAATGAACGCGCAATCCTTTCTGCCATCGGCGTTGCGACGGAGTTTCGGGCGGTTTCTAGAAAGAACCGCCCGACCGGCAAAGGCCCCCTGAGCAATCGAGGCCTGAGCGTCTAAAATCCCGCTTTCTTCTAGGCCAATTTCCCCTATTTTCCCCCTCAAAGTCTCGTGCTGCGAACACACACCTGCGGCGAACTGCGCAAAGAACACGTCGGAACCGAAGTTACCCTGTGCGGTTGGGTCGAAAATCGACGCGATCACGGCGGAGCCGTCTTCATCGACCTGCGAGACCGTTACGGTTTGACGCAAGTTGTGATCGGCCCCCCCGAAGCCGGTGCTGCACAGATTGATGCCGCCGGACACGTGCCGATCGAAAGCGTGATTTTGGTGCGTGGAACGGTGGCCAACCGCTTGGAAGGCAAGACCAACGAAAAGCTGGCGACTGGCGAAATCGAAGTCCGCTGTCCCGAGCTAAAGGTCCTGAACGCTTGCCAGACCCCACCATTCACCCCAAGCCAAGCTGACTTGCCGGGCGAAGACTTGCGGTTGAAGTATCGCTTCTTGGATTTGCGTCGTCCCGAAATGCAACGTGCGATGGTTCTGCGAAGCCAGATCGTCAAGACGATGCGCGATTACTTCGCCGAGCACGACTTTATTGATGTCGAGACGCCGATCTTGGGCCGCAGCACCCCCGAAGGTGCTCGCGACTACTTGGTCCCTAGCCGCGTTCACCCGGGCAACTTTTATGCGTTGCCGCAGTCGCCGCAGCTATACAAACAGATCTTGATGGTCGCCGGTTTTGATCGTTACGTCCAAGTCGCCAAATGTTTCCGCGACGAAGACTTGCGTGCCGATCGCCAGCCAGAATTCACCCAGTTGGACTTGGAAATGTCGTTTGTCGATTCAGACGACATTATGGGACTGATTGACGGTCTGGTTTCTAAAACGGCCAAAGAGATTCTGGGCAAGGATGTGCAATTGCCACTTCCCCGAATGACTTATGACGAAGCGATGCGTCGCTTTGGGCATGACGCGCCTGACTTGCGTTTCGGGATGGAAATCACCGACGTGACTTCGGTTGGCAAGAAGACCGAATTCCGCGTCTTCCGCTCGGTCGCTGACTCGGGCAACTTCATCCGCGGCTTGCGAGCCGAAGGTGCTGCCGAAAAGTACTCGCGCCGCCAAATTGACGAGCTAACCGAGTTCGTTAAAGACTTCGGAGCGAAAGGACTCGCGTGGTTCCGCGTCGAAGAAGACGGCTCACTTTGGAGCCCGATCGCGAAGAACTTCGAAGCGGAGCATCTTGCCGAAATCAAGTCGCTCATGGGCGGCGAACCCGGCGACTTGTTGTTGTTCCTTGCCGATTCGTGGGAAGTCACCTGCAAAGGCCTCAACGCATTGCGTAAACGACTGGGCGCCGAGCTTGAACTGTACAAGCCCGGTGATCTGCACTGCAGTTGGGTGACTGAGTTCCCAATGTTTGAACGTGATGACGAATCCGGCCGCTGGGTCGCGATGCACCACCCCTTCACCGCTCCACTCGAATCAGACTTCGAAAAGCTCGATAGCGATCCCAAAGGGTGCCGCGCCCAAGCGTACGATCTGGTGATCAACGGTAGCGAAGCAGGTGGCGGGACCATCCGAATTCATGACCAAGGCATTCAATCGAAGGTCTTTGGCTTGATGGATATCGACGAGGAAACCGCTGAGGATCGTTTCGGGTTCTTGCTCAACGCGTTGCGTTTTGGTGCTCCACCACACGGCGGTATCGCATTGGGAATCGACCGTTGGGTCATGCTGTTTGCAGGACTAGAAAACATCCGCGAAGTCATCGCGTTCCCGAAAACCCAAAAGGCATCGGACTTGATGACCGAAGCACCCGGTTCGGTTGACACCGCACAACTGAACGAGCTTCATTTGCGAACGTTGGCAAACAAGTCTGAGTAGTAGCCGCGAAGGCTTTTCATATTTGGATAGGACCAGATAACCGTCGCTAGCGCGATCACGGTTCAGTCCGTCATGCCCTGAGCCGCTTCGGCGCTAGCCGCGGTTACGTGAGCAAGTTGTTTTCCGGCTACTCGTGCGAGGCTCCTGCCTCGCATGCAATGTCTTCCAGGCTCCGCCTGTCCACGGCATCGACTCCATCAACCGTCGCTAGCGCGATTCGGCTCAGTATGGATGTCCTGAGCCGCTTCGGCGTTAGCCGCGGTTACGTGGGCAAGTTGCTTTCCCGCTACTCGTGCGAGGCTCCCGCCTCGCATGCGATGTCTTCCAGGCTCCGCCTGTCCACGGCATTACTTTCATCAACCGTCGCTAGGGCGATTCGGCTCAGCATGGATGTCCTGAGCCACTTCGGCGCTAGCCGCGGTTACGTGAGCAAGTTGCTTTCCCGCTACTCGTGCGAGGCTCCTGCCTCGCATGCAATGTCTTCCAGGCTCCGCCTGTCCACGGCATCGACTCCATCAACCGTCGCTAGCGCGATTACGGCTCAGTATGGATGCCCTGCCCGCTTCGGCATCGACACCTGCAAACGGACTCTTCGCTCTGCCATAATCACGCACCACTAGGAGCGAATCGCAACGGGCGAGAACTTTTCTGTCCGCACTGCATTTCGTCGTCGATCAGATTAATCTGTAATGACCTGATCAAGACCCCCACTCTCTCGCTGCGAAAGCTTGATGCCGTCGACCGATTCGCAACCCATTCTGCTTTCTAAACGCAAACGTTTATTGATCAGTGCGGTCATCGTGTTCCATTTGCTTGCCGTGGCGCTGCCTCCGCTGGCGTTCCAGACGATGACGGTCGACGGGCCATCGCCGATGATCAGTCGTCTAATAAAACCTTTTGAAGGCTACGGCGAGTTCTTGCATATGAATCGGGGATATGCGTTTTTTGCACCCGATCCCGGGCCGAGTCATCTAATCCAAGCGGCGATCATCGATTCCGACGGAAGCATCACGGAGCAGATGTTTCCTGATTTGAAACAACAGTGGCCTCGTCTGCTGTATCACCGTCACTTCATGCTTTCTGAATTTTTGCACGAAAGCTATTGGCCGCCAGGGCCACCGGACGAAATGTTTCAAACCGATCGCGCGGCGGCTGAATATTGGCAGCAGCGACGGGCACGATATGAATTCATTCGTCAATCGATGGTGGATCACCTCAAATCGGTCAACGAAGGACGCGAGGTTGCGATCCGTCGGATCGAACATGGGCTTCCTGCACTCGCAGACTTCGTCGCCGAGCCCATCGAGTTGACTGACCCAAGGCTTTACAACCTACTGCTCGATCAACCGGTCTTCTCAGACCAGATTGCACCCTCTTCCAGTCAACCTGAAAACGTTTCCACCGAAGAGATCCCGGCCCCGAAAACTCAGCCGAACCAGACGCAATCTTTCGAGTCATCCGAAGAGGTTTCGCGATGACAAATCAGCCAACACAAGCGACATCTGATCAGGCCGGGTCCTATTCGGAATCACTTTCGAAGTGGTTTGACGTCTGGGATCGGTTCTGGTTTACGCCACGGTTGCCGCATGTCTTATGTGCGATGCGTATCGCGGCAGGTGCGATGTTGTTTTATTGCCATCTTGTGCTTTTAGGAAGTCTGTTGGACTTCGTCGGCCCGAATGGCTGGATCAACAGCGAGATGGCGAGGCAGCTTCATGACGGAGCGTTCGGCGCCAACGATTGGGCAAGAAGTTACTTGTGGCATATCGAAAGCCCCACGCTGTTATACGCTCACCACGCAATCACGTTGGTGATCATGGCTGCGATGACAATCGGTTTGGGAACTCGGATCGTTGTTCCGATCGCTTTGTTTCTGCAGTTGATGTACTTGCATCGACTGACAGGCGCGCTTTTCGGTCTCGATCAGATCGTTACCTACATCACCATGTATCTCGTGATCGCACCCAGTGGCGCATGCTTTTCGGTTGATGCGTTGTTGCGAAAGCGATTTGTCGAAGGGGCTGCTGGCTCAAGATTCGTGGCTTGGTTGTTGCCCGATGCGTCGCCCAGTGTCGCGGCAAATATCGCGACTCGGCTTTTGCAGTTGCATCTTTGTGTGATTTATCTCTTTGGTGGGCTTTCCAAAGCACGCGGCGAGACTTGGTGGAATGGCATGGCCGTTTGGTATGCCGTTTCGAATTTCGAATATCAATCGCTGAATATGACTTGGCTTTCCAGGTATCCCGCGATCATTTCGGCGCTATCCAATGCGACGTTATTTTGGGAAGTCTTCTATTGTGCTCTCGTTTGGCCTCGCGTCACTCGGCCATTTGTCCTTGGCATCGCTGTCATGGTTCACGGCGGGATCGCGTTGTTTCTTGGCATGATTACTTTTGGGACGATGATGATTGTTGCCAATGGGATCTTTCTATCGCCGAATCTATTCCGCTCGCGGGAAGACAAACTCGCTGACGAAACACACGGGGTTGATATAGAACTGTCCGAAGATGAAGCCTTGGTGGCGAGTGAAAGTGAATTGGATCGTCAGCTGGAAAACCCGGATTTGTCTGCCGATGAACGGGAAAGGCTGAAAAAGAAGAAACAGAAAATTCGCGAGGCCGCCGAGCGAATCAATCGTCGTTACAAGGCATTGAAGCAACGAGAAGCGAAGTACGAGGTTCGCGTCAAAAAGTTGCGGCAGCGAGAAGCAAAGATCAAGGATTTGGTAGAGAAGCGGCGGGCACGAAATCGCAAAAAGCCAAATCAAGACGACGAGTAGGACGAAACGCAAAGAAACCGTCGCTAGCGCGATCACGGCTCATTGTGCGTCTCCCTGCCCACCCTCTTCCTGAGCCGCAAAGGCGCTAGCCGCGGTTACTTCTCTCTTGTCTCCCTCAACGCTCGTGCGAGGCTCCCGCCTCGCATGCGACGTCTTGCAGGCTCCGCCCGCCACGAATCACTCAACCGTCGCTAGCGCGAATCCGGCTCAGTTTGCTTTTTACTGAGCCGCATCGGCGCTAGCCGCGGTTTCTTCTCTCTTGTCTCCCTCAACGCTCGTGCGAGGCTCCCGCCTCGCATGCGATGTCTCCCAGGCTCCGCCTGCTACGAATCACTCAACCGTCGCTAACGCGAATTCGGCTCAGTGTGCTTTCCCTTTTGCCGCGTTTGAAATCCCCACCACTGCCCTTCTCTTCAAAACCGACGCAACGACTCGCTTTCGGTTATCCTACGCCTTGGCAAATTCCCCAAAAACACGCGAAGGCTGTAGTGATGACATTGGTACTTCGACTTGCACCGTCGTCCCCTCTGGTTTCGATCTTCTCATCAGCCCTTTGTTTGTTTCTTTGGGCGACCTCTGCGACAAAGGCTCATGCGGAGCAAGCTTCACGTCCTAATATCCTCTTCGCGATTGCTGACGATTGGTCGTTTGGGCATGCCAGTGCGTACGGATGTGCGTGGGTCAACACACCCAGTTTCGATCGGATCGCTCGGGAGGGATTACTTTTCAATAATGCGTACACGCCCAATGCGAAATGTGCACCCTCGCGGGCGATCATTTTGACTGGACGGTATTCATGGCAACTCGAGGAAGCGGGGAACCATATGTGTTTCTTCCCTGCGAAATTCGGTGGCTATGTCGAACGTTTATCCGAAAGCGGCTACTTCACGGGATACACGGGCAAAGGCTGGGGGCCAGGGATCGCGAACGATGCAGACGGAAACCGGCGGAGCATCACCGGCAAAAATTTCGCAAAACGCAAAGCAAAGCCGCCAGCGGCGATGATTTCCAACAATGACTACGCATCGAACTTCGCAGACTTTCTAGCCGAATCGCCCGCAGATCAACCGTGGGCATTTTGGTTTGGCACGACCGAACCTCACCGTGGATATGAATATGGGGCAGGTGTTCGACTGGGGAAAAAGTTGGAAGATATCGACCGTGTGCCTAGCTACTGGCCCGACAATGAGACGATTCGAAACGACATGTTGGACTACGCCGTAGAAGTCGAGCACTACGACAACCATCTTGGTCGCATCCTTGAACATCTCGAACAAGCAGGGCAACTGGACAACACGATCGTTGTTGCCACAAGTGATCACGGGATGCCTTTTCCACGTGCGAAAGGTCAAGCGTATGACGAGTCAAATCACATTCCACTGGCAATCCGCTGGCCCGCTGGAATCAAGCATTCGGGACGAGTTGTCGGTGACTTTGTTGACTTTACCGCGTTGGCACCAACGTTTCTGAAGGCGGCCGGAATCGAGGATCCTGGGCCAAGTATGCAACCGATGACAGGTCGTGATTTGTTGGACGTGTTCGCTGCTGACGGACCTATCGCCGACCGTGACCACGTCTTGGTCGGAAAGGAGCGGCATGATATTGGTCGTCCGAATCAAGGTGGCTATCCGATACGCGGTATTCGAAAAGGCGACTGGCTCTACATTCGAAATTACGAGGTCGATCGTTGGCCAGCCGGAAACCCCGAGACTGGTTATTTGAACTGCGACGGCGGACCTACAAAGACTGAGGTTTTGGATTTAAGAAGGAGCGGAACCGCAACGACGTTTTGGCGTCTTTGCTTTGGGAAACGTCCTCAGGAAGAACTTTATCATGTCGGTCGTGATCCCGACTGTGTGGATAACTTGGTCGGTAACAGTGACAATGCGGAACGTTTGGAACAGTTACGTCAACAAATGGAAACTGAGTTGACCGCCCAAGGCGATCCGCGAATGCAAGGGAACGGATCGGTGTTCGATAACTACGAATACACATCCCCGGCGAGCGACCATTTCTATGAACGCTTCATGGCAGGTGAAGACTTAAAAGCGGGTTGGGTTTCACCGACCGACTTTGAGCCACTTCCAGATGGCGTACGGGGCAATTCTAAAAGCAAAAAAGACGAGCCCGATATCGAAGCTACGGTCGAAGCAGAAGCCGAACAGCGGAGTGTTGGCGATTGACGGTACTCACTTCGTCGACGGTAAATGGCTAAATAGCTCGCGAAGTACTTCATCAGAGATCGGCTTTAGGTGCCCGAATTCATCGCGTTGTATGAAATGCTTATTCGCAGTTGAAGCCATTTCATACAAGTTCCGACCGTTTTCGAAAGGGATGACTTCGTCTGTTTCTCCATGGAACTGAATCAAGTTTCCCTCGAACGATCTCAGGCGACGGATCGAATCAAATTGGTTGCTCATGACCAAGTGGACCGGAATGAATGGGTAGCGTCCGGCTGCAACGTTAGCGGCAGAGTCAAATGTTCGATCAAGCACCAGGTGCTCGATCTGACGTTGCTCCGCGATCGCCGCTGCACATCCCCCGCCGAGTGATCGACCGTAAACGATGATGTCTTGGTCATTCAGTTCGTAGTGGTCACGGAGTGCATCGAAGGCTGCGATTGAATCGGCAATCAGGTTTGATTCCGATGGAGTGACCTCGTCGTCAACAAATGCTCGGTATTCTGCGACGAGAATGTTGGCATTGAAGATACCACTGAGCTGTTTCGCGAATTCAGCTTGGCGACTTGCAAACGTCGCGTTTCCGTGAAGAAACAACACGGTTCGTTCGGCATCAGGACGTTCGAAGAGTTGGCCGATGATCGGTGAACCGTCAGTTGACGAATAGGTCCAGGCGGAGGCGAGCGAGTCGGCGCTAGGACTGACGTCATGGTAGGCTGCAGGGAACAGCAGTCTCGCTTCCATCAAAACCATCGTCAATAGAATGACCACGTAGACTGCGATCAGAGTTCGCACGCAGACGACGGTCCGTCGTTTCCACCGAGCAAGCGTGCTGGGCTGGAGGGTCTGGCTATCTGGATCAGATTTCAGGTCGTCGGAATTTGACATTGTTGTGCCTTAGGGGCCTATGTCGCTTCAGCGAGAACTTTGGATTTAACGGCGTTGTCAATCGATCGATCTGCTTGACCACCAATCCAAGCGGCTGCCATTGGAATCGTCAATAGGCCAGCGATCGCGGCATAGATAGGCTGGTTCCAAGGGCCGATCGCTTGCACCAACAGAACGAGTGTCGGTCCCAATAGGATGCAGAACGACATCCATCCTAGCCAAGCGGCAAGCCTTTCGAGTCGCGGAAGATTAACCGCAACCGCATAAATCAACGAGGGGAAAACGAGCAGGTATCCGCCCGCGGGAATCAGCCAAGCAACAATTGTGGCAAGTAGACTCGTTGCCAACCAAACCGCAGCGACAAAGTCCAAGTCGGTATCTGTCGGGAACAATCGAGACAAAAGTTTGTCGACCAGAAGCGTCGTTCCGATCAAAGCTAAAAGAACTGTCACTAGACCCGCTTGCAAATCGACCGGCGTGTAACGCAGGTTTCGGTACGGTGTCATCTTGAGAACCAGCAAACTGATCCCACCAATGATCGCACTCGCAAGGATGACGAGTACTGCCAGTCCAAACAATCGCGGTATCGATCGCAGAATGCGAGCCTTACTGGATCGAATCGTTTTCAGACCAATCAGGCACAAAGAAAAAGCCGCTAGTAGCAATTGTGTCATCGGTTCAATTGTGATGACATAAATTCCAAAGACGTCAAAGAATACTGCATCACGTCTGGCGTCATCGCCATTAAAAGTAGCGAGTTGCTCTTCGGAAAGTGGGTCCAGGGCAAGATGCATTGACGCGACATGGTTTCCCATATGCTGCAATGTGCGATCACTCAGGTTCGCCGGAACATCTTGTGGCGTGTGGTAATACTCTGCACCGCCAATGGTCGCAAAGTTAAATCCAGCCCAACCGAAGTTGCCTTGGAAGACATCGAAATCGGTCGCGTTGGGGAGCGATCGATAGATCAGGACTGCCAGCGAAGTCGTAATCTTTGGATAGGCCAGTTCATTGATTAGCGTTGTGACAGCCGCTCGGTTCCCTTGATAGGTTTCGAACATGGGGACTCCACCACGGGTGCCTCGCGCATCAAAGTTCAGGACGAATGCCGGTTCGCTGATCGCAAGGGCTTTATGAGCGTACAACGCATGCGCGCCCAGCAAACCAAATTCCTCGCCGTCGGTGAATAGGAAATGAGTTGTCCTTTGCGGCGGATTCCGACCAAGGATCCTGGCATACTCCGTCATCGCAACGATTGCAGACCCTGCATCGCCAGCACCTGGCCCCCAAGGACATGAGTCATGGTGAGTCGCGATCAAGATCGGCGCCAGCGAAGGATCGGTTCCGGGGTAACTTGCCAGTAGGTTTTTTAGGGTGGTGTCGTCTGGCAACAAACTGATGCGGCTTGACGGATGCCAATCTTGTTTTGAAAGGTCGAACGGGATCTCGATGCGTTTGGTCTCCGCACCACGATCAGCGAGCATCCTTTCGAGTCGATCCAGAAAGGCCTCGCCTTCAATGGTCCCGGCAGAGTGTTGAAGAGGAGGATCACCCAGCAACACGTTTAGATCCTGTCGCATGCGTCCGGCTGAAGGCACATTGCCTGAAGCATCGGTACCCAGTGGGGCCGGGCCGCGATAAGTCAGTAGTCCCAGTGCCAGGCAGACGAAAAGCATTCCGCCGGCGACAAGCATGCGTTTTTCTCGCAACGAGCTTTTCCCGTACGTGTCAATTTGCAAACTGAACAACGGTGTCCCAGGATATCCAATTGCCTGACGTGGCAATACCTTGGATGTTTCAGCCAACCGCTATCGCTTTGGCAAATTGGGATCGACAGACCGCTACGATAGAAACATTCACGAACCAAACATTAGGCAGCGACGGATAAGTCGTCTTTCTGTTGTTCGATTGCGATTTCGGCCAAGACTCGTTTTGCGTCATCGATGTCCGAAAGCTGTAGCGGTCCGATGCTTCGCATATCGCTTCGAACCTTTTTCGCTTTTCGTCGCGGCAACAAAGCCAAGACCGCTTCTGCCTTTTCGTTAGGGAGTCCACAGAGAACAAGAAAGGCTTGGCGAGTCGTGACCATGGCTAGGGCACGACACAGTTCACGTGGCGGAAGCTGTTGCAAGAACTTGTCGATCTCTCGCAGTAGTTCGTCTTCACCGATCGACTGATCTGAGTCCGTCGTGGCGGTCGAGCGACGAAGTCTTGGTGGACGCAAGTCTTGGTAGTCTGACGAACTGCGTTCGGAGCGTTGTTCTGGCGATTCTTGATTTGTCTGACCAAACAAACCGGACGCAGGCATCACACCAACGGCTTGCGATTGATAAAAATCTGAAAAACGAATCGAGCTGACTTGGTAAACCGGTTCGTCAGTTGTCGCATCTGAATCGGTCGATGGATTCTGCTTCGCAGTGTTGGCGATACGGTTTGTAACTGGCGGTGGTGTTTCAGCAGACTCAGCCGATTTCGATTTTATTTCTGGAGAGAGGTAACTGCTTCCTGTGCGTCGCTTTCGCGAGACACGTGCTCGACCGATTTGGATTTCGTCTTGGATTTCCGACTCAACACGTTCGGCATCATTCGTGCCCGCCTGCAACTCTTCGCGTAGCAACTTCATGACACGATACTGTTCAAGCGGGTCAGACTGACCCAGTTGTTTCAACCTTTGATTGATTTCCAGCTTGTCGTCTTGGCTAAGCTGCCCAACGAGGACGCGGTGGGTGCGCGCGGGCAGAGCTTGCAGCAAGATTGCGATTTGCCGAGTGGCAAGATGTCGTTCGTCGGTTTCTAGGTCGTGCATGGAGTTGCTCCATCAACTCTGCTGTCCATTTCGAAATCACGAGTCTGTAACTTCGAAGTTTGATTTTTATTCGCTGTGTATTGTTCGATACTATGTTGCGGGCGATTCGCGAACGACCGTCGGGATCGGCCTTGACGCGGTGCTGGAATCTAAGGCTGAGACAATGTCCGCTTAAGAGCTAAGCGGCTTCTGCCATCCATCGATGAACAATTTGTGCAGCCAGTTCCGGGTTCGCTTCGATCAGTTCTGTCAAGTCATCTCGGATCGATCCGTCTTCAGCTTTGCGGCTGTTATCCGCTGTCTTCTTCGTCGGATTCCCGGATTTCAGTGACTGTGAAAACCCAGCCGACGTCGGATCAGTTTCTCGCGTTCGCATTCGCAATGCGGCTGCCGAGCAGAACAGCGTGACAGCAAGCAGCAGTGCGACCGATACCGTCAAAGGGATATTGTTGGCCGCAAATTCTTTGGCGTCTTCCAGCGAGATTTCTTTGTCCGAAGCGCTACCGTATTGAGAGGCCGGAATCGAATCGGGGTAGCCACAGACATGAATCAATGGGCTGTCGTTGGCATCGCCAACGAGTGGACGAAGCACTTCGGTCACGTTCGCGATGACACGATCGCGTGAGGTGGCAAGTTGCGCGTCCGAAGGCCAAGGGATCGAGTCTACATTGTGGTTCAATGCTCGGTAGTCTCGGGCCCACTGGCGGTGGAACTGCGATTCAGAAACGGCGATCGATACGTGAGGCCGCATCGATTGTTGGCCTGATTCCGATGTGACGGGAGAATGCATCACTGCGACGCGAACATTTCCAAAACCGACCAGCAGATCCGCCAGTCTCTGTTCCATCTCGTATTCGATATGACGTTGCGCCCGTTTCTCTTCGTCGATTCTTCCGTTGTAAGATTCGGATGCGGTTGTGTCAGTCACGGTCACTTGTTCAACCGTCATTCCTGCAAAAGCACCAGCGACGCATTGCCGGATCATGTCGATACGGTTTGGCGAAAGTGGCTTTTCATTGCTCGGTATGATGACAACGCTGGCGGACTGAATTGTTTCTTGGTTCAAACCACCGAGGACTTTTTGATCGTAGTCAACACTTGCCCAGGCGATGTCCGGAAACGCGCAAAGTTTCGTGCCCAGTTCACGAGTCTTCTGCGATTGCTGCTGCGATTTGCGTTGCGATTCAGACAGGAAAAGTTCAAAGCCCGTGGGCGATTCAGATTCTGGTTCGGTCAGATCAACAGGCAACGCATTCGCCTGCTTGGCCACCGCAAGAAATTCCTGCCGTCTTTCAGGTGCGACCCAGATTCGTCCGTCTCGACGATGGTAGCCATTTAGGCCTGCGGCGCTGAATGCGATATCCAGTTCATCCAGTTGTGCTCGACTGAACTGGCGACCTCCCAAAAGCGGATACTCTTCACTCGCCGATTGTCGCATTGGGATCAGCGACATACCGATCAGAATCATAGCCACGCATATACCAGCGATGACGATTTTTGCGATCGGTAATTGTGCGAGATTGATTCCGGACACGGCTGGCAAAATGCGATTACGAGATTCTTGGCGAGCAAACGGATCGTGTAACAGTAACCACGTTCATACTCGCAGACGCGATCAGGCGGCCAGTCGACTTTGAGCAGATTTGGCTGGGAAATAGATCGTCACCGCGACTCCGCCTTGAGGGCAGTTTTGCCATTTCAGATCAGCACCCACAGCTGCGGCCGCGATCGGCAATGCTCGTTCTCGATGGTTTGTGTCCATCCCGCTATCAGCGATTTCCAGCTCGACGCCATTTTCCGTACAGCACGCGGTGATCATCAAATCGCCGCCGTCAGGCATCGCTTCCAACGCTTGACGGCTGATCGCGGTGATCAGGTCGGCTGCACGCGTGTTGTCGCACGGGACCGGAACGCTGACGTCAATGTCCACTTCCAGGCAGACTGGGGCGGAATGGTCAATCAACAACGGCGCAGTGACCGATTCGACGAGCACAAGAAGATTGCGACACTGATTAGGCTGGATCCATCCGCTGGCCATACTAGGCTCCGATATCACTTGGTGAGTGGAATCAGGTGCTTGCCGAGTCATTCGCTTAAAAATCACAACTTTGACTCAAGTTCACTCGGCGTCCTATGTGGGGCATAGTGGTTGAAGCCGTCTGACGGCAACCCCGATCAGCTCACTGGGCTTCGTTTTGCGGCGATTTTGTTCAGACGGGGCTATGACTCTGGATTGATGTCGACCCTGTACGCCAGCACCCAAAAACGCTATCCGCCGGCAGCAGAGAAACTTACGCAGAGTTCTCGCTCGGACTGGATCTACAGACTCCCCTATTGGTGACTGCCTGCTTAAGATGGATTGGCAATCTGTTTCGCGGTCCCTTCCCATTCGATTTTATGAAGCGTCCTCATCGAGTAATCCTCGGCTCCATTGTTTTGACAGCATTCGCGTTTGGATCCACATCTGAAGCGAAGGCACAGCGTTTGTTGCAGCGATTGCGCGAGCGAATCAGTGTGCAATTGCAAAATCAGCAGCCACCGGCTGCGGGTGACAAAGACAAAAATCCAGACGCGAAAGAGGATGCTGCGGGGCAGCCCACGGTAGCTCCACTGTCGCGATTGCAGCCCAACCCGGCATCTCAATACCGCAACCAGCCTGGGGGGGGCGTCCGTTCCGACGGGCGTGATTTGGAGCAGTCCGGCGAACCTGCAATGGCTCCAGCGGTAACACCGCAGTCTGCTGAACGTTCACCAGCAAACGGGGGTTTCGGAGCGTCGGTATTGCAGCCGCTCGAACCAGTCGACACCGACCAACAGAAAGCTTCGATCGGAATCTCGGGTGCTGATGGACGCATCGGACGATACTCGGGAATCCAAGTCACCAGCATATTGCCACATTCAGAAGCAGCACGGGCTGGGCTTCGTGAAGGCGACTTCATCTTTATGATCAACCAAGCGTCGACGCCAACGATCGCGGACTTGGCGAAGGAGCTTGTGCGGTACAGCCCCGGCGATCAGGTCACGCTGCGTATCGGACAAGCCGGCGTGGTCAAAGACATCGACGTTGTCTTGGTCAGTCGGTCCGGCAAACCCGCAGCAACTCAGCCTCTAGATTTGAACGCTCCTCAAGTCGGAATGGAGATCAATAATCCCCCTTCGGCAGTTGTCAATCCTCAGCAGCAAGATCGCCAGCAGGCCAAGGCGAGCGTCTCTGTGCTAACTAGCTTAGGTGCCGAAGTCGCATCAGCCGGACGTCAGCGAGGTGTTGTCGTCACATCGCTTCTTCCCGGCCAAATCGGTGCGGCAAGTGGTTTGAAAGTCAACGATCGAATCATCAGTATCAACGGACGCATGGTTGCTGACCAAGCCGCGCTACAGCAGCAGATCGTCTCATTGGAAAAAGCTTATGAGCTAGGGGTGATTCGCAACGATGACTTAGTGCAAGTCGCGATCGATCAAAGTCAATCGAATACTGCTTCCGGCGACACTGCTTCCGGCAACTCGGCAAGTGACGCGTCGACTGGTAAGTCAATCCTTGGCGGCTTCGGTTCAATGTTCGGCGGCTTCGGTGCTGGTGCAGCAACAGAGCCAAGTAAGATTCCGGCGAAGGCGGATTTTGATGAGTTGCCGTCGCCCAAGGAAGTCGATGTGTTGTCGTTGGAGCAGGACTTTCCGGAGCCAGTCAAGGTAACCGAAAACTCCGACAAAGAAACGGCCGGCAAGACTGAAATCCAAAGTGAGATCGACCGGCTCAACGAACGATTGCGTGAACTAAAATCAAAGCTCGATTCCGATCAGTAGTGCCAAGCACGTTTCACCACTCTCGTGCGAGGCTCCCGCCTCGCATACAATGCTTTCCAGGCTCCGCCTGCTGCCCCTGATTTTATTCTCACCTGAGCCGCAACGGCGTTAGCCGCGGTTGAGTGGTGCTCTTTAAACTTGGTTGCCCATCAACGCTCGTGCGAGGCTCCCGCCTCGTACGCAATGTTTTCCAGGCTCCGCCTGCCCATACGTCCCAATCATTTACCGCCGTTAACTCGATAACGGCAAAACTCTTCAATGGCCCTTCCACACTCCTGAGCCGCAACGGCACTAGCCGCGGTTGAGTGTCTAACATGGTTGCTTACAAGAAACCGCCGCAAACACGATAACGGCTCTGTTCGTTTCTTCCTGAGCCGCAACGGCGCTAGCCGCGGTTAAGTGGTGCTCTCTAAACTTGGCTGCCCATCAACGCTCGTGCGAGGCTCCCGCCTCGCATGCGATGTCTTCCAGGCTCCGCCTGCCCGCACGGCCCAATCCATCAACCGCCGCTAACACGATAACGACTCCGTTCGATGCTTCCTGAGCCGCACCGGCGTTAGCCGCGGTTAAGTGGTGCTCTCTAAACTTGGCTGCCCATCAACGCTCGTGCGAGGCTCCCGCCTCGTACGCCTTGTCTTCCAGGCTCCGCCTGGCCACACGTCCCAATCCATTGACCGCCGCAACCACGATAACGACTCAACTCTTCAATGGCCCTTCCACACTCCTGAGCCGCACCGGCACTAGCCGCGGTTAAGTGATCGCGCTGAAGTAAACCGCGAGCTAACGCTCAGCGGCTGATGTTGTGATGAATTCCTCGCAAACGTTGTCTTCCAGGCTTCGCCTGCCCGCACGGCCCAATCCATCAACCGTCGCAAACGCGAATACGACTCCGTTCGTTTCCCCTGAGCCGCAACGGCGCTAGCCGCGGTTGAGTGTCCAACATGGTTGCTTACAAGAAACCGTCGCAAACACGATCACGACTCCGTTCGTTTCCCCCTGAGCCGCAACGGCGCTAGCCGCGGTTAAGTGTCTAACATGGTTGCTTACAAGAAACCGCCGCTAACACGATAACGACTCCGTTCGATGCTTCCTGAGCCGCAAAGGCGTTAGCCGCGGTTAAAAAAATCATCCGCCACAAATATCCGATCACCCTCGATCGACCATCCGAAATTCAATCGGTTCCGAATTACTGATATGTAAATCTCTCTGCGGAAACGCAATCACAATATCCGCTTCACGAAACAGCCGGTCGATCGCCAGCCGGACTTCGCTTTCGATTTTCTTGCGCTGAACAACGGTCCTTGCGTTAATCCAAAAATGGACTTGGAACGCCAAAGCGTTGTCTCCAAAATCGTTGAACCAGACAAACGGTTTCGGTCGCTCATGAACCGACTCGTGTTCAACCGCGGCTTGCTCTAACAACTCGATCACTCGTTCCAACGGCGATCCATAGGCTACTCCAATGCTGATCGAAGTCCGTAGCCGATCGTCACGCCGGGTAAGGTTGACGACGTTGTTTTCCAGGAATTTACTATTCGGAATAATGATGTCCAAGTTCTCACCGGTGCGGATCACGGTGCTTCGAGCACCAATCGATTTGACGTTCCCGTAGGTGTCATCCACCATGATCAAGTCGCCAGCTTTGATCGGCCTTTCGGCTAGCAAAATAAGACCACTAATGAAATTGTTCAGGATGTTTTGGCTTCCGAAACCGACCCCGATCGCGATTGCTCCACCAAGGAAGGTAAAAACGGTTAGCGGCACACTCGCGTATTTCAGTGCTCCCAAGCCAAAGCAGATTAGCAACACGTAGAACGAAAGAGATTCAATCGCATGTGCACCTGCTTCCTCGACACCAAAACGTGGAAGGCGACTTCCTAGCCATCCGCTGATCAGACGCGCCGCGAAGTAACCAAAGAAAAGGAACAGCAACGTGCTAACGATTTTGCCAACGGTTAACGAAGTATCGTCAACGTTTGTTAGCTCATAGTTCCAAAACCGCTGGACGGTCAGCCAGCTATCGGCTGCCCATTCAGCGAACGTTCGTTTGGGGCCGCCTTCCAACTGGATCAGTAAATTCCCAAGAACGCTGGCCGCATTTTGAATCGCGATCAAACTGTCGTTATAGATCGAAATCTGTCGATTCAGCGAAGCCTGATGCGCTTCGATCCAACGTACAAGTTGCGGATCCAGTTCACCTCGATTTTCCAGGCGACTGGTTAAGTTGCCCAGCGAATTACGAACCTCGTCAAGCTTTAATTCTCTGGCTCGACGTTCTCGATCCAGTGTCTGTTGCCACTGATAGGTCTCATCGATCCAGTCTCGACGATCGATTCTAGATACATCGCCTTTCAGTAACTCATACCGTCGTTCCCAGGCGGTTCGGATCCAAGGTAAACGCTGCAATCGCTGGTTGATGACAGCGCTTTCCAGTTCTGTTGATTGTTGAGCCGTTTTGAGAGCCTCAACTCGTTCTCGAAGAATCGGGTTGGGAGCCGTTGACGAATCAAGCTCTTGGCGACTTTGCAGCCAACGGTTTTCGGCATAATTCGCTTCAGACTTCAGTAGTGCAGAGCGACGTTTAAGTTCGCTTTCGCGGACTTTAATTTCAGCAAGTTGTTCATTCAATTCAGACTTTGTGAACGTAACGTTGCTCGATACCACATCCAATCGAAACTTTTCGATTTGAGACTTCAAGTCACGTTTCTTCTCCGTCGCCTCCTCGATCGACAATTCCTGCCGTCGCAGTGTCAGGGTCTCCTCCGCCAATCGAACTTCCGCCTCAGCAACAATGATGCGCCCATCGGTTTCAGGAAGTTGCTCTTTTAGCTGGCGTAGGTCGCGGTTCTTGGCTTCCAGATCAACTCGAGTGGTTTCGACGGCTTCGCGAGCGGTAAGGATGCCGGCCTGTATCAGGTCCCGCCGTTCACGTTCACTCTTTAAATTGTCGTGGATCTCATCAAGCAGGATGATCGAATACGGTGGTGCGTCATCAAGACCGCTGTCTTTCAATCGCTGAAGTGTCTGCTCCGCTTCCAATTTTTCCGCAGAAAGATCTTTCAGCCTTGTTGCAGCTGATTTCTGCTGTGTGACGATCGCATCGATTTGAGATTCAATCGCGGATCGGATCGCATCGCTGGAGGCCGATTGGTTGGTGTCACTTTCGGCAGCCGTTTGATCAGCTGAGACATCGCCAGGATCTGGAGACTGTTCTTGCGAGATTGCCAGTTGCGAGAAAGAGATAAGCACAGCGAATGACGCTGCGAAGATCACGCGAATGTGATGATTTTGAAAGTCCATATGCCGTCCTCCTGCCGGTCATTCTGACAGGAAAGGAAGCATTGTCTACATGACGAGGCATCGCCAAGTCTGGCTCGTTGGATGAACACCAGTGTCACAAACCACGGTCAAACTACGAAATCGCCGTCTTGTTTCGCTGCAATTGTCTATTGTTGCCCTTCACTCCGTGAAGGCAGCGTTCTTCCCAGCCGGTACTGTTAAGTTGAGAGCGACTGTGTGAGAGATCTAACCTGGAAATCAA
Organism: Stieleria sp. JC731; assembly: GCF_020966635.1. Lineage (NCBI taxonomy): Bacteria > Pseudomonadati > Planctomycetota > Planctomycetia > Pirellulales > Pirellulaceae > Stieleria > Stieleria sp. JC731. Next base: position 1,733,949 of record NZ_JAJKFQ010000001.1, read on the forward strand.
CAGGTCCAAAAGACCGACATGGGATGAAGCATTGTCTATTGTCGCCCTGCACTCCGTGAAGGTAGCGTTCTTCTCGGCCGGTACTGTGAAGTTGGGAGCGACTTTGCGAGAGATCAAACCTGAAAAGCAAGAGGTCGAAAAGACCTGCCTGCGATCAGGAGTTGTCTTTGTTATCAAAGAAGTCCCAGTCGATCCGACGGACTGCGAACACTGATGCCGGGCCGGTTCATTACATGCGTGTAGATCATGGTGGTTTGAACATCCTTGTGTCCCAGTAATTCTTGCACCGTGCGGATATCAGCCCCATCTTCTAACAGGTGTGTTGCGAAGCTATGACGCAGCGAGTGAGGGATGGCCTTCTTGAGGATGTCGCTTCGATCCAATGCTCTTTTGAAGTGGTAAGCAAACGTTCGTTCGTGGATATGATGCCGCCGCTTTCGTCCGCTTCGCGGATCACGCGAAATTTTTGGGGAGGGGAATAGGTATTGCCAAGCGAGGTCACGCTGCGCTCGCGGATATTTTTTAGCGAGTGCATACGGCAAGTAAACTTCACCCAATCCGTCATCTAGGTCGCCTTGGTGGATAGCTCGAACGCTGGCGATTTGAACTTCCAAAATTGGGACGGCGCTGTCGGGAAGGACAGTGACTCGATCCTTCATTCCTTTCCCGTCACGAACGGTGATGGTCCGTTTTTCGAGGCAAATGTCTTTTAGACGCAAAGTCCGGCATTCGCGGTGACGCAGGCCTCCACCGTACATGATCAAGAACATCAGGCGATAGCTGCCGGACATATAGCTGAACAGTTCTTCGATCTCGCTGCGTGTCAGCACGACGGGCAGGTACGTACTTTTCTTTGCTTGAATGGAATTGATGAAGTGCAAGTTTCGACCAAGGACTTTGCCGTAGAAGAACAGCAATGCCGACAACGCTTGGTTCTGCGAATTTGCAGCGAAATCGCGATTGATGGCTAAGTCTGTCAGGAAGTCACCGATTTCGGGTTCACCGAATTTTTCGAGCCGTTCATCTCCGACATGACGGATGAACTTTTTAACTTGCCCAACGTAGGCGTCTTCAGTGCTTTTGGGATGATGGAGACGTCTTAGTGTTGATCGCATTCTTTGAATGCATTTAGGCTCTTGATCATCGATAACACCAGCGTTGCCTTCACCAGCGACCAGGTCAGGAGAGTATTCGCCGCATCCATCAGGGATGCATTTCTCCCTGTTGACCCAGACGTGAAGGGTTTCACGAATTGGACGAAAATCGACTTCATTACACCGCAGGATGATCCCTTGGTAAAACTCTAGAGCGCGAGCTGCTTGAAGGCGTCGCCAAGCAGGTTGACGATGGTTCTTAAGGTCCTTCAAGAATTCGATGACGAGTTCTTCCGTGACGGGAGCATTTCTCGATCCAGGGTTCTTCGATCGGGCTCGAGACACCGGAGGGAAGGAATAGTAGGCCGCAAACCACTTGGGAAACCATTTGGCATCACTGTCGTTGAGGTTCATCACACTAAGGCACTGAACAAATCGTTCCACGCTCACAGCAACCTCCTGGCGTCCTAAAGAGAAGAGGCTGACAACATAGCTTCTGTAGAGGGGTTTGCAAATGCTTTTTACATCCCTTCTTTCGGGTGGAATGTGTTATGTGCACATCATCTACAGACTTTGCCTACAATATTCGCGTACCATGTCACAATAATTAGAAGTTCGCGCGGATGGTTGTGGCTTGAATCCAACGCTACTGAATTCGGCCCATCTGATCTCACGTGGCAACTGTTAGCTGATCGCTGCAATTGAATTCACCGTCTGATAGTTGTGCTTGAACGCGGCC